>CAZSUR010000021.1:0-13616 GCA_964610075.1 uncultured Lachnospiraceae bacterium | reverse complement strand
TCGGAAACATGGTGGTTATCGACGAGATCGTATCCACAGAGTATAAAACTAAGACCATGGTGAATATGCTCGGCGCAGTCGGCGCACAAAAGAAGACCTTGGTAGTTCTTTCGGAAAACGATGCAAAGGTCGTAAAGAGCTTTGCTAACATTCCCGGAGTAAAGACTGCTTTTGTAAATACAATGAATGTTTACGACGTCCTCAATTGCGACACGTTCGTAGTTGCAAAGGCCGCAGCTGAGAAGATTCAGGAGGTGTACGCATGATTAAAACATCCCACGATATCATTATCAGACCGGTTATTACCGAGGCTAGTATGGAAAATGTGCAGAACAAGACCTACGTATTCGAGGTTCTCAAGTCTGCAAACAAGCCTGAGATCGCTGCAGCTGTCGAGGAGCTTTTCAAGGTAAAGGTCGACAGAGTCAACACGATCACAATGAAAAAGAAACCGAAGAGACTCGGTGTGCACGCTGGTTACACATCCGAGTGGAAAAAGGCAGTCGTTACTTTGACCGCTGATTCCAAAACCATCGAGTTCTTCGATGGCATGATGTAAGGAAGGAGTGAAATAAATGGCTGCTGTAAAGTATAAACCCACTACTCCGGCAAGAAGACATATGTCGGTACCGTCTTTTGACGAGGTTACAAAGTATACCCCCGAAAAAAGTCTGCTTGCCAAGAAGAAAAAGCACGCCGGCCGTAACAGCTACGGTAGAATAACCGTACGTCATCGCGGAGGCGGAAACAAGGTTAAGTACAGAATCATTGATTTCAAGAGAACCTGCGAGGATTCGTCCGCAAAGGTCATCGGTGTTGAGTACGATCCTAACAGAACAGCTTATATCGCATTGCTCCAGAATGATGAAGGCAAGAAGTCGTACATCATCGCGCCCGAGGGAGTTACCGACGGTGACGTGCTGTACACAGGTACTTCCGCTGATATCAAGCCCGGTAACGCAATGGCGATCGCAAACATTCCGGTAGGTACCTTCATCCATAACATTGAGATCTACCCCGGAAAGGGCGGACAGCTTGTACGCTCTGCCGGAGCTGCTGCTCAGCTTATGGCAAAGGAAAACGGAATGGCTCAGGTAAGACTTCCCTCCGGCGAGGTTCGTCTTATCCGTCTTGACTGTATTGCTACCATCGGTGTTGTCGGCAACGTTGAGCACGACACGATCAAGGTCGGTAAAGCAGGTAAGACCCGTCATAAGGGTATTCGTCCGACAGTTCGCGGTTCGGTAATGAACCCCTGCGATCACCCGCACGGTGGTGGTGAGGGACGTTCGCCTATCGGTAGACCGTCACCGGTTACTCCTTGGGGTAAACCTACTCTCGGATATAAGACACGTAATAAGAAGGCGAAGACTGATAAGTTTATCGTCAAACGCAGAAACGGTAAATAAAGGAGGCAATAACAGATGAGCAGAAGTCTGAAAAAAGGACCTTTTGTCGAAGAAAAGCTCTTCAGCCGCATCGAGGCTATGAACGAGAAGAATGAGAAGAAAGTCCTTAAGACATGGTCAAGAGCTTCCACTATCTTCCCGGAATTCGTCGGACACACAATTGCGGTTCATGATGGAAAGAAGCATGTACCGGTATATATAACCGAGGATATGGTTGGACATAAGCTTGGAGAATTTGCACCGACGAGAACGTTCCGCGGTCACTCCGGTTCTAAGACGTCCAACACGTCCAAGTAATCGCAGGGAGGTAAATTACAATGGAAGCTACGGCAAAACTTAAATATGCCAGAATATCCCCGCGCAAGGTTAAAATTGTGCTTGATTTGATTCGCAATAAGCCTGTAGGCGAGGCTATGGCAATATTACGTCACACACCTAAATCTGCTTCGGAATATCTCGTAAAGCTTTTGAAGAGCGCTGTTGCGAATGCAGAGAACAACTTCAACATGGATGCAGAGAAGCTCTACGTTTCCCAGTGCTTTGTATGCCCCGGACCTACGCTTAAGCGTATGATGCCGAGAGCTCAGGGCCGCGGAGACAGAATTCTCAAGAGAACAAGCCATGTAACGTTGGTTGTCAGCGAAAAAGAAGATAGATAAGGAGGAAGAGTGTAATGGGCCAGAAGGTTAATCCGCACGGTTTCCGTGTCGGTGTAATTAGAGATTGGGATTCAAGATGGTTCGAGAAAGACCAGAATTTCGGCGACACTCTTGTATCCGATTACAACTTGAGAAAGTTTCTCAAGAAGCAGCTTCAGAAAGCAGGAGTTCCGAAGATCGAGATCGAGCGTGACAGCGCTCGCGTAAGAGTCTTCATTCACTGCGCGAAGCCCGGTATGGTTATCGGTAAGGGCGGTACTGAGATAGAGAAGCTTAAGGGAACACTTGAGCAGATGGTAGGTAAGCCCGTTTCGATAAACGTTGTTGAGATCAGAAACCCCGACCTCAACGCACAGTTGGTTGCAGAGAACATCGCAAGCCAGCTCGAAAACAGAATCGCGTTCCGTCGCGCAATGAAGCAGTCCATCGGACGCACGATGCGCATGGGAGCGAAGGGAATCAAGGTGTCGGTCGGCGGCCGTCTCGGCGGAGCTGAGATCGCAAGAACCGAGCACTACCACGAGGGAACTATCCCGCTTCAGACTCTCAGAGCTGACATAGAGTACGGCTTCTGGGAGGCAAACACGACCTACGGTAAGATCGGTGTTAAGGTGTGGATCTACAAGGGCGAGGTTCTTTCCGGAACAGGAAAGAAGCGTTTCGTTGAAACAAAGCCCGAGCAGAATCGCCCGGATCGCCGCGATCGTCGTGATCGTCGCGACGGCGGACGCCGCTTTAACAACAATAACAACCGCGGATTCAATAACCGCGCAGGCGGTGCGAATAATCGCGGAGGCCGTCAGGGTAATTTTAATTCCAAGCCCAGAACGGAAGGAGGCGACAAGTAATGTTAATGCCTAAGAGAGTAAAATACAGACGCGTTCATCGTGGACGTATGAAGGGTAAAGCTACCCGCGGAAATACTATCACATACGGACAGTACGGTCTTGTCGCAACCGAGCCCGCATGGATAACAAGCAACCAGATAGAGGCAGCCCGTGTCGCAATGACAAGATATATCCGCCGTGGCGGACAGGTCTGGATAAAGATATTCCCGGATAAGCCTGTAACGGAAAAGCCTGCTGAGACTCGAATGGGTTCCGGTAAGGGATCTCCCGAGTACTGGGTTGCAGTTGTTAAGCCGGGCAGAGTTATGTTCGAAATGAACGGTGTTCCGGAAGACGTCGCAAGAGAAGCTATGCGTCTTGCATCACACAAGCTTCCTATAAAGTGCAAGTTTGTAGTGAAGGAAGCTACCGAAACCGAGGAGGGATAAGTTGTGAAAGCAAAGAATTTCAAAGATATGAGTGCAGCTGAGCTGGATTCTAAGTTGAAGGAGCTTAAGGATGAACTTTTCCACCTCCGTTTTCAGCATGCTATAAACCAGTTGGATAATCCGCACAAGATTACCGACGTTAAACGTGATATTGCCCGCGTTATGACCGTTCTTCACGATAAGAACGCATAAGTGCAAGATAATTTGTACAGGAGGAAACGATAATGAGTGAAACAAACAACAATACAGCTCGAAACCTCAGAAAAACACGCGTGGGCAAGGTTGTAAGCGACAAGATGGACAAGACTATCGTTGTTGCTATAAAGGATAACGTAAAGCATCCTAAGTACGGCAAGGTTATTAAGCGTACAATCAAGCTTCACGCGCATGATGAGAACAACGAGTGCGGAATAGGTGATACTGTTGCAGTAATGGAGACGCGTCCGCTCTCCAAGACGAAGAGATGGCGCCTTACCAACATTATAGAAAAGGCAAAATAAGAGCACGCAGGGCAATGTATCTCTGTGCAGGCGAGGGAAACAGCCTTCGTCGGTGCGTTCAGATGATGCATGCGTGTTGGATTAAGGAGGATAACGCAAAGTGATACAACAGCAGACATATATGAAGGTTGCGGATAATACCGGAGCCAAAGAGCTTATGTGTATCCGCGTGCTCGGCGGTACCGGCAGACGCTATGCCAATATAGGCGACGTTGTAGTCGCAACTGTAAAGAAGGCAGCTCCCGGCGGACAGGTCAAAAAGGGAGAAGTCGTTAAAGCCGTAATCGTACGCAGCGTAAAGGGTATAAAACGAAACGATGGTTCGTATGTAAAATTTGACGAGAACGCAGCGGTCATTATCAAGGAAGATAAGAACCCGCGCGGAACTCGTATCTTTGGGCCGGTGGCAAGAGAGCTTCGTGAGAAGGATTATCTTAAGATTCTCTCGCTTGCGCCCGAAGTACTGTAAGATGGAGGTATCGTAAAGATGAGTAATAAGGTTCATGTAAAGCGTGACGATACCGTTATAGTAATATCCGGAAACGATAAGGGCAAGAAGGGCAAGGTCCTTGAGGTTGCCCCCAAAGAAGGAAAGGTTATCGTTGAGGGAGTGAATATCGTCAGCCGTCACCTGAAGCCCCGTAAGCAGGGAGATCAGGGCGGTATCATAAAGGTCGAGGGTGCAATGTACGCAGACAAGGTTATGCCTTACTGCTCCAAGTGCGGCAAGGGCGTACGCGTAAAGCACTCCGAAAAGAACGGTAAAAAGATCAGAGTATGCGCCAAGTGCGGCGAAGCTCTGTAATGCGGAGGGATAGAAAATGGCAAGATTGAAAGATTTATACCAGAAAGAAGTAGCTCCCGCATTGATGACAAAGTTTGCATATAAGAGCCCGATGCAGATCCCGCGCTTCGACAAGATCGTCGTTAATGTGGGCGCAGGCGATGCAAAGGACAATGCGAAGGTAATCGACAGCATCATAACCGATCTGACCGCTATAACCGGACAGAAGGCTGTTGCTACGACTGCAAAGAAGTCGGTAGCTAACTTCAAGCTCAGAGAAGGAATGAAGATCGGCGCTAAGGTTACGTTGCGCGGAGAGAGAATGTACGAGTTCATGGACAGATTGTTTAATCTGGCACTTCCGCGTGTCCGTGACTTCAAGGGCATCAATCCCAATGGTTTTGACGGAAGAGGAAACTACGCGCTCGGACTTAAAGAGCAGCTCATATTCCCCGAGATCGAGTACGACCAGGTCGACAAGATCCGCGGAATGGATATAGTTTTCGTAACTACCGCCAATACAGACGAGGAAGCAAGAGAGTTGCTCACACTGATGGGCGCGCCCTTTGCAAGATAAGGAGGAAGACGTAACGTGGCAAAGAAATCTATGGTTTTGAAACAGCAGCGGGAACAGAAGTATTCCACAAGAGAGTACAACAGATGTAAGATCTGCGGACGCCCGCATGCCTATCTTCGCAAATTCGGAATCTGCCGCATCTGCTTCCGTAACCTCGCATACAAGGGCGAGATTCCGGGCGTGAGAAAGGCATCGTGGTAATAGATGAGCTTTTGCGGCTCACTATGAACTGAGAAGGAGGAATATATATGCAAATGTCAGATGTAATTGCGGATATGCTTACACGTATAAGAAACGCAAACAACTCTAAGCATGAGACCGTTGACATTCCCGCATCTAATATGAAAAAGGCAATTGCTGACATACTGGTTTCCGAAGGCTATATCAAAGGATATCAGGTTATTGAGGACGGGAAGCAGGGTGTTATCAGAATCACCCTTAAGTATATCGGAAAACAGAAGGTCATCCAGGGACTCCGCAAGGTATCCAAGCCCGGCCTTCGTGTTTACACAAACTGTGAAGATATGCCTCGCGTTATGAACGGACTTGGAATAGCTATTATATCTACTTCCAAGGGTATCATGACAGATAAGGCTGCTCGCAAGCAGAACATAGGCGGCGAAGTAATCGCCTTCGTATGGTAATAAAAACGGGAGGAAGACAATATGTCAAGAATTGGTAGAGCGCCGATAACCGTTCCCGCAGGTGTTACCGTTACCATCGGTGACGAAAACCTTGTTACCGTAAAGGGACCGCTTGGAACGCTGGAGCATAAGCTTCATTCGGCAATGATAATAAAGCAGGAGGGTTCGACAATTACAGTTGAGCGTCCTTCTGAGGAAAAAGAGCATAAGTCCTTGCACGGACTTACACGTACGCTTCTCAACAACATGATAGTCGGCGTAACGACCGGTTATTCCAAGAAGCTTGAGATCGTCGGTGTCGGATATCGTGCACAGAAGACAGGCACAACGCTTACCCTTATGCTTGGTTATTCGCACAACATTACAATGGAGGAAAGAGACGGAGTTACCTTCGAGGTTCCGGATCCCAACACTATCATTGTAAAGGGTACAGACAAGCAGATCGTTGGTCAGATCGCTGCTCAGATCAGAGAGAAGAGACCGCCCGAGCCCTACCTCGGTAAGGGAGTTAAGTACTCTGATGAGAGAATCCGCCGCAAGGCTGGAAAGACCGGTAAATAATTGAAAGGAGCGGATAAGAATGGTTAGCAGAAAAGATTCGAACATTCAGCGTTTAAAGAGACATAAGCGCGTAAGAGCTAAAATTTCAGGTACTGCTGAGCTTCCTCGCCTCTGCGTATATCGCTCTAACAGCAATATACAGGCGCAGGTAATTGATGATGTCAACGGCGTTACACTGGTATCTGCTTCTACAATGGAGAAGTCCTTTGAGGGAATCGGTAGCAACAAGGCTGCTGCACGCGAGATAGGCAAGATCGTTGCCGCACGTGCTCTCGAAAAGGGAATTGATGCAGTTGTATTCGATCGTGGCGGTTACCTGTACCACGGACGTGTGCTGGAACTTGCAGAGGGTGCCCGTGAGGGCGGCCTCAAATTCTAAGAGAATATTGAGGAGGTAAATCATGGCACAGAAAATAGATGCGTCTACACTTGACCTGCAGGAAAAGCTCGTGGTAGTTAATCGTGTATCTAAGACTGTAAAGGGCGGACGTATAGCTCGCTTCACCGCTATCATGATAGTCGGTGACGGAAACGGTCACGTTGGATACGGACTTGGTAAGGCTGCCGAGGTTCCGGAAGCAATACGCAAGGGAATTGAAGATGCAAAGAAAAATATAATCAAGGTTTCGCTTAAGGGAACAACTATCCCCCACGAGGTTACCGGAGTTTACGGAGCAGGAAAGGTTCTTCTTAAGCCTGCATCCGAAGGTACCGGAATCATCGCAGGCGGAACAGCCCGTAAGGTTTTGGAGATGGCGGGAATTCGCGATATCCGTTCCAAATGCCTTCGTTCCAGCAATCCTACAAACGTCGTAAAGGCAACGTTTGAGGGACTTAAATCTCTGCGTTCTGCAGAAGAGGTTGCAAAGATGCGCGGTATAGACGCTGATGCACTTAACGGTTGATTGGAGGAACGCACGCTATGGATAAATTGAAGGTTACACTTACAAAGAGTCTTATCGGTTCTAATCCTAATCAGAAGGCAACCGCAAAGTCGCTTGGTCTTGTAAAGATCGGTGATTCTATCGTTCACGACGATAACGCAGTTCTCGCAGGAAAGATTAAAGTTCTGTCTCACCTGGTTAAGGTTGATAAGTAAGACTTGGGTCATTCACTTTTATATCAGTAAAAAGGAGGATATCAAATGAAGCTCCATGAACTTTCTCCGGCTCCCGGATCTACTGCACCTGCATGGCGTAAGGGTAGAGGTCCCGGCTCCGGTAACGGCAAAACCGCCGGTAAAGGTCATAAAGGACAGAATGCACGCTCCGGCGGAGGTGTTCGTCCCGGTTTTGAAGGCGGTCAGATCCCGCTTTACAGAAGGCTTCCGAAAAGAGGTTTCTACAATAATTTCGCAAAGCGTTATGCTGTGGTAAACCTTTCGGACTTCGCACGTTTTGATGAAAACGCTGTTGTTGACATTAACACTTTCATAGAATGCGGCAAGATCAAGAATGCCTATAACGGCTTGAAGGTGCTTGCAAACGGCGAGATTACGAAGAAACTCACAGTACGCGCATCCATCTTTTCGGCTGCGGCTAAAGAAAAGATCGAGGCTGCAGGCGGAAAGTGTGAGGTGATCTGACGTGCTGAAAACATTTGTGAACGCTTGGAAAACTCCGGAACTCAGACGTAAGCTGATATTTGTAGCAGTAATCGTTGTGCTTTACAGATTCGGCGCCGTCATTCCGGTGCCCTACGTCAGCTCGGACATGATAAGCTATTATATGTCCACAGCGCAGGGATCGATATTCCAGTATTTGAATATACTTTCCGGCGACGCGTTCTCGAAGGCGACGTTGTTCGCACTGTCGATTTCACCGTATATCACTTCATCAATTATAATGCAGCTTCTTACAATTGCTATTCCCGCTCTTGAAAAGCTTCAGAAGAACGGAGAAGAAGGTCGTAAGAAGATCACCCAGATCACCCGTTACGTTACGGTTGGTCTCGGACTTATTACAGCTTACGGATACTACATGTATATACGTAACATAGGAGCTCTTACCGACACCGGCGTATTCGCTGCGTGCGTTATAATAGCCTGCTATTCCGCAGGTGCGGCTCTTATCATGTGGCTTGCTGAGAAGATCAATGAAAACGGCATAGGCAACGGTATATCCATTATACTTTTCGCCAACATCGTTTCCGGAGGCTTCAGCATCGCCGGAACATGGATCGCTCAGCTTACAAACGGCTGGGTAGGCATCATTTTGGCTATCGTATCTGTTGTTATGGCACTTGCGATGGTTACGTTCGTTGTATTCGTTACGAACAGTGAGCGCAGGCTCTCTGTTCAGTACGCAAAGCGCGTAGTCGGTAGAAAAATGTATGGCGGACAGAACTCGAATCTGCCCATAAAGCTGAATATGACCGGTGTTATGCCGATAATATTCGCAAACTCCATTATTTCTCTTCCGAGCACTCTCGCGGTTATCTTTACACCTACCGAGGGATCTTGGTGGTACAAGTTCGTTAATGCTTTTTCGTACAATTCATGGCTCTACGTATTCCTGTTCTTCGTATTGATAATAGCATTCTCCTACTTCTACACCTCCATATCCTTCAACCCGATCGAGGTTGCAAACAACCTCAAGAAGAACGGCGGATTTATACCCGGTATTCGTCCCGGTAAGCCTACTGCGGACTATATATCCAAGGTGCTGTCGAAGATCACTCTTATCGGAGCAGGCTTCCTCAGCATAGTTGCGGTGCTTCCGCTGATAATCAACATGGTGGCAGGCAATACCCTCGGTGCTGTTGCATTCGGCGGATCGTCCTTGCTCATCGTTATCGGAGTTGTACTTGAGACCGTACGTGAGCTTGAAGCTCAGATGACCATGCGTCATTACAAAGGCTTTCTTGAATAATCAGAACAAAATGTGAGGTTTAGCATGAAAATCATATTTTTGGGTGCTCCGGGTGCAGGAAAAGGTACGCAGGCGGAGAACGTCAGCGCACGATATAATATCCCTGCCATCTCAACGGGAGCAATTATAAGAGAGGCCATTAAAAACAATACTGAAATGGGTATGGCCGCAAAGACTTATACCGAAAAGGGCGCCCTCGTTCCCGACGAGGTCGTCATAGGAATAATAAAAGAGCGTTTGGCTGCGGACGATTGCCGCAACGGATTTATCCTTGACGGATTTCCCCGTACGGTACCGCAGGCAGAGGCGCTTGACAAGATGGGAATTGAACCCGATATCGTTGTCAGTATAGAGGTTCCGGACGAGAAGATCATCGAACGCATGGGTGGCAGACGCGTCTGCGCCGAGTGCGGTGCGTCCTACCACGTAGCGTATAAGCCCTCCGCTGACGGAGTGCATTGCGATGCGTGCAACGCAGAGCTTACGATTCGTAAGGATGACCGTCCTGAGGTCGTAAAAAGCCGTCTGGATATATATCATGAACAGACAGAGCCTCTTAAAGCTTATTATGAGAAAACAGGCAAGCTGAAGCTTGTCATCGGTCAGGAAGAGGTTGCCGATACAACGGCGCTTACCTTTGAAGTGATCGACAGCGTAAAATAAGTTATGATACACTTGAAAAATTCCGAACAGATCGCAAGGATGAAGGAAGCCGGACGGATCACCGGCGAAGCACTGCTTTTGGCAGGCGAAGCGGTAAAGGAGGGTGTGACAACAAAGCACCTCGACGATATCATTCGCCACCATATCGAGAAATCCGGCGCCAGACCCTCCTTTTTGGGCTACGGCGGATTTCCGGGAAGTGCCTGCATTTCGATAAATGACGAGGTGATCCACGGTATACCGTCACCCGATCGCGTTCTCTGTGAAGGCGATATCGTAAAGATAGACGTCGGAGCCTTTATCGGCGGATTTCACGGAGACAGCGCAAACACCTTTTGCGTGGGCAACGTTACAGATGAAGCCAAGCGGGTCATCGCCGCTGCAAAAGACGGCTTTTACGCAGGTCTTGAGCAGGTTCGCGAGGGCAACCGCATAGGCGACATCGGAGCTGCAGTCCAGGCCTGTGTCGAGGACGGATACGGATACGGAGTTATCCGCAAGTACGTCGGACACGGAGTTGGACACGAGCTTCACGAATCGCCCGACGTGCCGAACTACGGTACAAAGGGACGCGGCCCGCGTCTAACTGCCGGAATGACTATCGCTATCGAGCCCATGGTTGCCGTAGGCAGCTATGAGGTGAAGGAGCTTGCGAACGGTTGGACGGTAGTTACACGAGATCACAGCCTTACCTCGCACTACGAGCACACGGTTGCTCTGACCGAGGACGGGGTTTTGATATTGACAAAGGTTGACTGATGAATATGTGTTTAAACGGAGCTTTCGTCCGCTCTAAGGCAGGACGGGATAAGGGCAGGATCTTTGTGTGTGTCTCGCACGACGGCGGGGAGTATCTCCACATCGCCGACGGGAAGCTCAGAAAGGTCGCGCGCCCAAAGCTTAAAAAGCTTAAGCACGTAGACGTGCTCGATATACCCACGCTTGAGAGCGCGGCTGCCATGACGAACAAGCAGCTTATATCGGCAGTAAAGGAATGTGAAAAAACGTATCTAACTGACAAGGAGTGATTATTCTGCCAAAGGATGATGTTATTGAGTTCGAGGGAGTTGTTCTTGAAGCATTACCTAATGCACATTTTAAGGTCCAGCTTCCCAACGGACATATCGTAAATGCCCATATTTCGGGAAAACTCAGAATGAACTATATATGGATCCTGCCGGGTGACAAGGTTACCGTTGAGGTATCGGTATACGACCTCACAAAGGGACGCATAACCTGGCGCTCCAAATAAGAAAGGAATGGTAAAAAATGAAAGTAAAGCCATCCGTTAAAAAGATATGCGAGAAGTGCAAGATTATCAAGCGTAAAGGAAACGTAATGGTAATCTGCGAAAATCCGAAGCACAAACAAAGACAAGGCTAAAAGGGGTGAATATTAGGAATGGCTCGTATTGCTGGTGTAGATATACCCAATCAGAAGCGCATTGAGATTGCTCTTACCTATATTTACGGTATCGGCAGAACAAGCGCAAAACATATACTTGCAGCAACCGGGATAGATCCCGATACTCGCGCAAAGGACCTTACCGAGGACGACGTAGCAAAGCTCCGTGACGAGATCGAAGAGCATTACCACGTTGAGGGTGACCTTCGTCGTGACGTCGCTATGGACATCAAGAGAATGGTCGAGATCAACTGCTATCGCGGAATCAGACATCGCAAAGGTCTCCCCGTAAGAGGACAGCGCTCTAAAACAAATGCGAGAACCAGAAAGGGTCCCGCTAAGACAATCGCAAATAAGAAGAAGTAAAGGGGTGACAAGATATGGCAAAACCAACAACTAAAAAGGTCGCTACAAGAAAACGCCGCGAGCGTAAAAATATTGAGAGAGGCCAGGCACATATCCGTGCAACCTTCAACAATACTATCATTACAATCACAGACGTGGCCGGAAATGCTGTGTCGTGGGCTTCTGCCGGAGAGCTTGGCTTCAAGGGCTCGAGAAAGTCTACTCCTTTTGCAGCACAGACTGCTGCCGAGACTGCAGGTAAGCTGGCTATGGAGCATGGCATGAAAACCGTTGAGGTTTACGTAAAGGGCCCCGGCTCCGGAAGAGAAGCGGCTATTCGTGCGCTGCAGGCTGTCGGATTGAATATCGATCTGATAAAAGACGTTACACCTATCCCTCACAACGGATGCAGACCGCCTAAGCGTCGTCGCGTTTGATCTTGTGAGAACGGTCGTTATGTCTATACTGTAAGGAGGATTAAAAATATGGCAAGATATACAGGACCTGCGTGCAAGCTCTGCCGCAGAGAAGGTACTAAGCTCTTTTTGAAGGGCGATCGTTGCGTGTCCGGTAAGTGCGCTCTTGACAGAAGATCTACCGTTCCCGGTCAGCACGGTGCAGGTAGAAAGAACGTAAAGGAATACGGACTCCAGCTTCGTGAGAAGCAGAAGGCAAGAAGATACTACGGTGTTCTTGAAACACAGTTCAAGAATTATTTTGCTAAGGCAGATAAGATGGAAGGAATGACCGGTGACAACCTGTTCAGCCTTCTCGAGCGTCGCCTTGACAACGTAGTGTACAGAATGGGGAGGGCTGAAAGCCGCAAAGAAGCTCGTCAGTTGGTTACTCACGGACATTTCAGAATCAATGGCAAGAAGGTAAACATTCCTTCGATGATGGTTCGCGTTGGTGACGTTATCACTCTTCGTGAAGCAAGCCGTGCATCCGAGAAGTTTAAGACTCTCATCGAGGGACTTGAATCTCGCATAGTTCCGAAGTGGATCGAGATGGATAAGGCTGAGGTTACAGCTAAGATCGTTGCTCTCCCGACAAAGGAAGACATTGACTTCGACTTCGAGGAGCACTTGATCGTTGAGTTGTACTCTAAGTAATACCACCCGCATACCGGTTTGATTTTCCGGTAACTGATTTGTTTCAAAAAATAAAACAGGAGGGTACTTTGTATGATAGAAATAGAGAAGCCTAATATTACTACAGTCAATTTAAGCGATGACGGAACAAGCGGTAAGTTTATTGTAGAGCCTCTTGAAAGAGGCTACGGCACTACGCTTGGTAACTCGCTCAGAAGAGTGCTTTTGGGTTCTCTTCCCGGAGTTGCTGTTATCAGCATTAAAATAGACGGAGTGCTTCACGAGATTTCTACCATCCCCGGAGTAAAAGAGGATGTTACCGAAATCGTTTTAAACGTGAAGGGAATTACCGCTAAGCTTCACTGTGACGGCCAGAAAACCGTTATACTTGATATGACCGGTCCGTGTAACGTCACCGCCGGTGATATAAATCAGGATGCTGAGATAGAGGTACTTAACCCCGATCTTCATATTGCGACCCTGAGCGAGAATGCTCGCTTGTACATGGAGCTCACTTTCGATCACGGAAGAGGCTATGTATCGCAGGAGAAGAACAAGCAGAACAACCAGCCTGCTATCGGTGTTATTTATACCGATTCGATATATACTCCGGTATATAACGTAAGCTATACAGTCGAAAATACCCGTGTCGGAAACATAACTGATTATGATAAATTTACACTTGACGTTCTGACAGACGGAACTATTTCGGCAAAGGAAGCTATCTCTCTGGGAGCCAAGATTCTCAACGAGCATCTCAACTTGTTCGTAGATTTGTCGGACGAGGCGAAGACTGCCGAAATCATGGTAGAAAGAGAAGAAACCATAAAAGA
>CAZSUR010000020.1:0-13627 GCA_964610075.1 uncultured Lachnospiraceae bacterium | reverse complement strand
ATGTGAAAAAAATGACGTGAGGTTTTCATTTAACGAATTTTATAAACACTCATGGGACATAGAGCATGTAAGATCTCAAACGCCCAAGAACCTCGATGGTGTCGGAAGGCAAGACTGGATCGTCTGCAATTTGGAGTATTTCTCCGGGATAAATTATAACTATTGTGAGTGTGATTCCGTCGGAAAGCAAACATACAAGTATCATGAAAACTTTGATTTATTTAAGAATGATATTTCACAAGCTCCAAATCGTGATGTGGAAATCGCACCGGGTCTAAAGGTTGGCGTAGTATGTGATCAATTGCTTCAGCTGTTTAATGAAAAAACAGATGTAACAGAGTCCGATGTATACAAGCTTCTGCTAAATCAGGTATTTAATCAGAATGATACATTTAGCCGGCTTGCACTATTTGTGCTGTGAAGATATTGCTTCGGGAATCGGTCAAAAAGATTTGTCGTTGTTATCAACGCTCGATGTCCCTCAAATAGAAGAAGAAATACTAAAAATGAAGTTATCTTCAAATCCTTTGTGGAAATAAACTTCGGGACGGATATGCTTGTGCGGTCGATCAAGCCGCACAAGTATATCCGTCCCTTGCTTTTACCGTTATATAAACCTTTGACCAAATATCCTTTTCACCCTTAAAAAATATATTCTTTTCCGCATTTTGATAAAGCGTAAAACAGATTTCCCGCAGATTTTGAGTATTTTTTGGGGGTAAAGTGATGAGAAGCAGAGCATCATGGTAAATCCTTCAAAACATCATTTAAACAATCAGGAATCCAGCCAAAAATGCGTTTGCTTTCAGCTTTGCATATAATCACCTTTCCTTATAGCGCTTTATAATGATGTGTTAACGTAATAGATACTCTTCTTGTGCCATAATTATACTTTTACATATGTACCGAAAACGGTACATATGTAAAAGTATAATATAAACAGGTGATGGCGCTGCGCCGATTATGGAGACTAAAAGGAGATGAGGAAATGACTTGCTGTTTTGCCGGGCGCCGTGCCTTTTCTTGGGGTGAAGATCCGGATAAGCGTGGAGAATTATCAAAAAAACTGGAACAAGCCATTGACGCTGCCGTTTCAAAAGGTGTGCTTCACTTTATTTGCGGAAATGCGATAGGAGTAGATTCGTGGGCTGCACAGATTGTTTTGGAAAAGAAAAAGGACAATCCGCAAATCTTTCTTGAAATAGCAGTACCCTTTGAAAATCATAATGCAAATGTAGCACTTTGCCGGGATATCCGGCAGAAAGCCGACCTTGTGCACATAGTATCCGACACAAAATGCAGGAAGCACGCTTTTTATGAACGAGACAGATATATGGTGGATAACAGCGATATGCTGATCGCGGTATATGAGTCTGCCGGGGAAAGAGGAGGTACCGCTCGCACGATTCGCTATGCTGAAGCAATTGGAGTTGAGGTTATAAGGATTACCGCTTGAGGCTTCAACAGAACACAAGGAGAATATAAAATTAAACACGCAGAGCTGCATGAGCATATCAAGCTATTCGATGATGTTTTGGAGTAACAGTATTGTCTGTTACCGAATCGGTTAGCTTATAACAAAGTAGAAATGCACTTGATATGACAGAGGAGTACTGCTATGAACAAAATTACATCATTTAGAGAAGAATATCGCTTTCTATCAAATTATTACCAATATCCGTTTGAATACAAGGGCTTGACATACCCTAACGCCGAAGCCGCTTTTCAGGCTCAAAAGTGTTCTAATGATGAGGAAAGAATCAAATATACGCTTCAGAAAAATCCCGTAAGGGTCAAACAAATGGGAAAGAAGGAACCGAATTTGCCTTTAGATTGGGACGAGATTTCCCGTGACATCATGAATGATATTTTGCACGCTAAATTTTCCGTACCGGAGCTTGCGGAAAAGCTGATCGCCACCGGTGATGCGTATTTGGAAGAAGGCAACCATTGGCATGATAACCGTTGGGGCAGGTGCACCTGTGAAAGGTGCAGTGCAAAAGAGGGGCAAAATTGGCTCGGGAAAATTCTTATGAATATCAGAACGAAGCTGATACAGATGAGCGGCTCGGGGATCGACTATAAAGCATGACGCAACAATAATATTTAAAAAATGCAATTAACCTGATTGAAAGGCGAGCCTGGGATTAAAAGCTCGCGGAGGAAAGAATATGAGTGAATTTAATAAAATTATCGGTTATCAAACAATTAAAGAAGAACTGCTGCAAATCTGCGATATGATCCACAACATAGAAATTTATGAAAAGCTCGGCGCAAAGATGCCGCAGGGGATCTTGCTTTACGGAGCTCCGGGACTCGGAAAGAGCCTTATGGCAAAATGCTTCATAGCCGAAAGCGGCTTGCCGGCATATATCGTTCGGCGTGACAAGGGCAGTGATGATTTTATAGGTAAAATTACAGAAACGTTCGAAAAGGCAAAGAATAATGCGCCGGCAATCGTGCTGCTTGACGACATGGATAAATTCGCAAATGAGGACGACCGCCATACAGATGCCGAGGAATATGTTGCGGTTCAGGCGGGAATAGACGAGGTTAAGGACTGCAACGTTTTTGTATTTGCAACCGTAAACGAAATGCGCAAGCTGCCTCGTTCGCTTGTTCGTTCGGGACGCTTTGACCGTAAGATAGTGGTGAATTCTCCAACCGACAGAGATGCCGAGGAAATTATAAAATTCTATCTCGCTCAGAAGAAGGTTTCGGATAATGTGAATATGGACGATCTCGTTAAAATGGTAAGCTACGGCTCCTGCGCCGAGCTTGAAACCATACTGAACGAGGCGGCAATCAATGCGGCATATTCAAGAAAAGAAAAGATCGAAATGGACGACCTCGTAAAATCCGTGCTTCGTATGCAGTATGACGCGCCTGACAACTTCACAAAAAAATCAGGCGATGCATTAAAGGAAATTGCATTGCATGAGGCAGGACATCTTGTTGTATCGGAGGTCCTGACA
Source organism: uncultured Lachnospiraceae bacterium (assembly GCA_964610075.1). Taxonomy (GTDB): domain Bacteria; phylum Bacillota; class Clostridia; order Oscillospirales; family CAG-272; genus CAZSUR01. Next base: position 10,652 of record CAZSUR010000020.1, on the reverse strand, counting down.
CCAGGAAGCGTGGGACTTGCGTCGCTAAGATCCTCCGGAAGAGACACCATGGGAGGATTTATACATCGTTGTCTGCCTGTGGCGCAGCGCACTCATGATATTTTGATTTCGCTTGCAGGCAAAGCGGCAACCGAGCTCTATTATTCGGGAACGTGTGCGGAAGGCTGTCGATATGATATAAATCGCGCGGCGGACAATATCCGGTATGCGTTAAGTGAAGACGGAGCGCGAGGACTTGCGATGATAGATGTTGCAAACGGTAGATTCCCCGAGTCTTCCGAAAGCTTTAACGCAAGAAACGAATCGGTAGTTCACGCTGAGCTTGAGCGTTATATGTTTAAAACGCGTGAGATACTTATCAAAAATCGTGATTTTCTCGAAAAGACGGCGGAGTTGCTCAGCGAAAAAGAAACACTGCTGTATTCCGATATTAAATGTCTGCGCGAGAGCGTCGAAGTAAACGAAATATGTATATTGGCAAGTTGATATGTGTCGGAAAATCAAAATTCACTTGCAGCAGCGAACATCTTAATGTATGACTTTGAGAGGGAAGCCCTGATAACATTACGACGAACAGCAAATCGGTATGCACACGATTAACAAATAACCGGAAGGATTTTTCCTTCCGGTTATTGCTATTATAATTGCCGCAAGCATATTTTGTGATACTATTCGGCGACCCTCACAAGCTCTTGCCAAACCTTAACCATAGCGTAGGTATCAAGCTCGCAGTATTTAAGCAGATTATGACGTGCGGTTTTTTGCTCCTCCGGCGGCATATCCTTGATTTTGGGGAAAACGGTCATAGCCTCGCTGCCGTTATGTATGCCCTCAAGATTGTGGTAATCAAGCGACGGATCGCCCGGGAATATTGCCGGAAGCACACTTTTTATAGAAAAGCTGCCGCCCATTGCGCGGTTATAATAATAACCGGACTGAAACGGTGTAAGCAGATCCTTGATGTTATCATGTATGTTCATAAGATGCTCTGCCAAATCGGGAAAGATCTGTGCCAGCTCCTTGATTCTTCCACACTCGAAGCCTTTGTTGTAGGCGGTAACGCATACATCCATGGGAATATCCCGGCATAAGCTCTCGGCTATTGCGCGTCGCGGATCGGTGCCCGATTCCGCCAAAAATTCCTTGTGCAAAAGCTCTCCGCCTTCTTTTTCGATATAATGCAGCGAATACTGGAAAGGAATCTGCGCATAAGGATGAGCTCCGACATATTCGGGGATTACCGGCTGCATGGTTTCAAAATCAAGAAAATAAAGCGGATATGAAAGGGTGCCTAAAAAATCCCGTATGCTGTCTTTATCTATATACGTACCGTGGTCGGAAACGTTAAACAGTATTTGACGAAGCTGCTTTTCGTTTTTTATGCTGTTATTAAGAATTAAATCGTTATACGAGATTTGTCCGCTGTAATAGTAAGAGAGAGCCTTTTTGAAGCTCATTCTGTATAGATCGAATACATTAGGCTTGGGTAGATTTTCGGTACAGTAATCCCAAAATGCACATTCATAAGGATTCCGGCAGCATGAGCCTATATCTTCCTTTGGTTCATCCTTCATCGAATAAACCTGCTCGGCCTTTTGCAGTAATGTCGGAACTTTGTTGTATTCTTCATTCACTTCGCTCGATACGTCTGTGATCTTGAAAAGACCGCGAACGTCAAGCTCTTCTCCGCGAACATAATCGCTGTTTATACAAATAAGATAAGTGCTCGTTATATTAAGTCCGCAATGCTCTAAAACATATTTCTGATAAGCAATATCAACTGCATAGATATGCTTGAAATCGGTTGAGCTTTTGACCTCGTATATGGCGTAACCGCCACCTTCCTTTCGCAAAATATCAACCGCGCAGTATAATCCGTTATAATTAAACGAGGCCTCACAAATATTTTCCGTGCCGTTCGCAATGCATTCTTTTGTAAGCTCCTGCATTTTGTCAAGGTCGAGCTTTCCGTTGGCTTTATAGGCGGTAACCTCGGTGAAATCACCGAAAACGGTCATTGCCAGATCGCCCACTGCATTGCCTTCATCAAATCTCGCCTGCAAAGCCGGATCCTCGGTTTTCAGCTCGGGATGGTATTTAGAGAGCCATAAAAGCTTCGGGCATTGCCACGCAAGGCAGTACCTAGATTTTGAAAAGTAAAACATCAGTCAAAATACCCCTTATACTCAATTTTTTTATCACTGCTCGGAAACAGATGGCGGTGAAGCTCTATAAAATAATCGTCGGTCATGCTTGCAATATAGTCAACAACTATTTGGTTCGGTTCGTCTGTATCATAAGGCCGCTGCCTTTCGTAATGTGCTTTGTTTACATAGGCGATGTGATGAGTGAATATCGGAGAATCGGTTCTGCGCACAATCAAGTCATTGAGCAATTTTTCGTATACCTCATTCATCATCGGCTTTACCGTGCGGAACATATCCTTCTTTACTCTGTTGTCGGCATATATCAGCGAATAGTTGTCGCTTTTGGCTTTTTTGAGTGCTGCAAAATGCGATTCATCCATCTTTATGTACGGCTTGCCGTAACTGTTTTCGATGATATTAACAATTAAATTGTTTATTATTTCCGCGTTGTATGTACCGATGGAATTATCGGCAAATTCGCTGTTTTTTATGATGTGTGCCCGCTCTGCATCCTGTCTGTCCTTGCCGAGATATGCAATAATATCGGAAATGCGCATGACGCAGCCCTCAAGGGTTGACGGAACTAATTTGCGAACGTTTTCTTTATCGGTGTAGCAAGCCTCTATTTGCTTATCAAATCCTTCAAAGCTTTCGCATGGCTGCGGACGATATTCGCATAGCTCTATTTCGCCGTCGTGTGCAGCAATGCCGTTCAACGTCTGCAAGGAAATATTGTAGGGATAAATACCGTCAAGCACTCTGACGGAGTGAATATTGTGACTGAAATATCTTCCTGTGTGAGAATTGTAAATTTCATTAAGGAAATTTTCACCGTCATGGCCAAAGGGCGTATGCCCTATATCGTGCCCAAGTGCAATGGCCTCGATCAAATCAAGATTCAGGTTAAGTGCTTTTCCGATAGTTCTTGCAATTCTTGAAACCAACTGTACGTGCAGACTTCTGTGAGTGATATCATCATTTTTGTAGAAGGAGAATACCTGTGTTTTGTCTGCGTAACGATTATAGTACGGGCAGTGGATGATCTTATCGATATCACGAATAAAAGCGGTACGAATAATATTGGCTCTGTCGCGTTTATTGTTTCTGCGAATGACCTTTGCTTCGTTGAAGCCCGGATCCGGCATTCTGCCGTTCTTTTTGTCGTTCTCTATTTCAAGCGAGATTTCGTCGGAAAGCTTTTCGTATTTCAGCATGATATCACTCCTTTTCTACATTATACCATGATGCAAAAAATGCTTGCTTGCAAGAGCATTTTTGCGAAGCCGTAAATAGTGCGGCGATGCGAGAGCATCGGCGGCGGTAACGCCGCGGGGGGTGTGTATACAATACCTCTGCACATATTATACCATACCGGGACGCAAAAGCATATCTTTTTATTGATTAATTCTCTTGTGCTCCGCAGCTGCAGACTTTAATTGTCACCGTGAAATCAAAATATCATGTTAAATGTACCGATTTGGGTATATGCGAAAAAAATAGCATCGGAATGTTAGACGGTGGAAGAGAGCAAAATGAAATCCCATATGAGCTTGCTTATATCGCAAAAGGAGAGTTGGTAGAAAAATCTACCGACTCTCCTTTTGCCTATTGCAATTTTTAAAACATTCTGATATAATATTTCTATCCGATACGAACTGTATCATATAGAGTGGAGGAGAACAAAATGCGTTCTAAAGACCCCGAGCTTATGAATAAGATAAAGAAATTTGCGGATGAATACTATCTCGAGTACTGGAAATCGCCGTCCACCTCCGAGATTGCCGGAGCTGTCGGCGTTACAAGAGCGACGGTATACAGGTATCTGCTGGATATGTCCGAGCGCGGAATGATAGATTATGACGGCTCGGAGATAAGAACTGACGTTACCCGCAAGTATAACGATCCCGGAAATAATGCAGCCATTCTTGACTGCTCGGTATCCTGCGGTATTGGGCTTCCCGAAGAAGAGCGGGTGCTTGAATATGTTAAGCTCCCGAAAACCGTATTCGGTATGGGCGACTTCTTTTTGCTGAAAGCCAACGGCGATTCTATGGTTGACGCCGGTATTGAGGACGGCGACTGGATCGTTGTATCTAAACAGACCGAAGCAAAGGAGGGAGATATCGTGGTGGCTCTGTTTGAGGGTCTGAACAATCTTAAATACTTCTATTGGAACGAGAAAAAAAACTGTGCCGTTCTTCGCTCCGCAAACAAGGCGAAAAATTACAAGGATATTGAAGTTTACGATCTGCAAATACAGGGTGTGGCACAGAATGTGATCAAAGGGCTGTAAGATATATCGGGAGGTGCCAAGCTTGGAAAAGGTGTACGTCGACGTCGATTATCAGGTGCTCAGTGGCGGTGGACTGAAGCCGGTGCGCATTTATTGGGCTGACGGCAGAGCGTTTGATGTAAGAAAAACGCTCAACCTATGCACCTCCGAAGGCGATTTTGAGGGGATTCGCTACACGGTATTGATCGGTAGTGCGGAAAAATATCTATACCGCATCGGAGGCAAATGGTATGTCGAGCCGAGCCGGACGGTCAAAAAGTAATATTCTGCTCATAGATCCGTATGTTATGAGAAAACGTAGATTTTAAATGAAACGGAGGCATAAAAGTGAACAAAACCTATCTTTGCATTGACTTAAAGAGCTTTTATGCCTCGGTTGAATGCGTCACGCGCGGACTTGATCCGCTTACAACAAATCTTGTGGTGGCAGATGCCGCAAGAACAGAGAAAACTATTTGCCTCGCGGTAACGCCGTCGCTCAAAGCTTATGGTATTCCCGGCAGAGCGAGGCTTTTTGAGGTTATCCAAAGGGTTGAGCAGATCAACAGGAGGCGCAGGTATAAGGCACCGGGAGGGCGGCTTGACTGCGAATCGTACAACTCGGTGGAATTGTCTCGCGATCCCTCGCTTGCGCTCAGCTACATTGTCGCGCCGCCGAGGATGGCATATTATATGGAATACAGCACCAGGATCTACAATATCTATCTCAAATATATCGCGCCCGAGGATATTCACGTCTATTCCATAGACGAGGTTTTTATCGATCTTAGCCATTATCTTTCCACATATAAATGCAGCGCAAGGGAGCTTGCCGAAAGGATGATCAAGGACGTTCTCGATAACACCGGCATTACGGCAACTGCCGGAATCGGCACAAATCTGTATCTTGCCAAAATCGCAATGGATATCACCGCAAAGAAAATGCCGGCGGATGAAAACGGTGTCCGTATTGCAGAGCTCGACGAAATGAGCTATCGCCGCGAGCTTTGGACGCATAAGCCGCTTACCGACTTTTGGATGACCGGCAGAGGCATCGCCAAAAAGCTGGAGGACAACTATATGTTCACCATGGGCGACGTGGCGCGGCGCTCGCATTATGACGAGGGCAAGCTGTTTAAGCTGTTCGGTGTCAATGCCGAGCTGCTCATCGACCGAGCATGGGGGTGGGAGCCTGCCACCATTGCGGACATCAAGGCGTACAGACCGGCATCAAACAGTTTAAGTGTCGGGCAGGTGCTGAAATGCCCATACGATTATGAGAAAACAAAGCTTATCGTTCGCGAAATGATCGATCAGCACGTGCTTGACCTTGTGGATAAAGGTCTTGTCACCGATCAGATCGTGCTCGATATCGGATACGATATCGAAAATCTGACCGATAGTGAGCGCTTTGCGAAATATCACGGCGAGGTTACGATTGACAGATACGGACGAAAGGTCCCGAAGCACGCTCACGGCACGGCGAATCTGGAGCGTAAAACGTCCTCATCGCACATTATAACCGATGCTACAATGGCTCTTTACGACCGCATTATCAATAAAGATCTGCTCGTCCGTCGAATAACGGTGGCGACCTGCAAGCTTATGCGCGAGTGTGATCTGCAAAACGAAGCGATAGTCGAGCAGATATCGTTTTTTGAAGATCCCGTGGAAAAGGAAAAGAAGGCGCAGGCTGAAAAAGAAGCGCTGCAAAACGAAAGGAATATGCAAAAAGCCATAATAGGTATAAAAAAACGCTTCGGCAAGAATGCAATATTGAAGGGAATGAATTTGCAGGATGCCGCAACCGCTATGGAGCGCAACCGTCAGGTGGGAGGGCACAGAGCATGAGTGAAGATGCAGAAGAATTGTATGCGGATATTATAAATCTTCCGCATCATGAGCTTACAACAAGAAATCGTATGCCTCGAATAAACCGCGCCTCATCGTTTGCCCCATTTGCGGCGTTGACGGGCTACGATGATAAAATTAAAGAAACCGGCAGACTGACAGACGAGAAATCCGAGCTTGACGACAGCACTATCGGCGAGCTTAATGATAAGCTGAATTTTGCTTTGTCAAAGGCGGCTGAGCAGCCGGAGCTCACCGTTACCTATTTTCTGCCCGATAAAAAGAAACGCGGCGGAGCCTACGTTATGCACACCGGAATAATAGGGCGTATTGATGAATATGAACGAAAGCTCATATTCACAGACAAAACCGCAATCCCCATCGATGACATATACGGCATCGACGGAGATATATTCGTTGAATTGTACTGATAAGCCGGTGCAGGACAGAGCGTTCGCTCGCTTCTGCTTTTCGGTGGATTTTTGAATGCGTACGAAAAGCATATTCATCAAAATGATCGTGATGAGACAATATAAAAATCCGACGGATGCATGGCATATCCGCCGGATTTTTTTCTCTCTCCTACCCCTCATTTTGCCTTTTTGAAAATAATATCGGAAATAATTGAAAAAGGGTTGACAATGGCGCGATAAAGATGTAATCTTTTATAAGATTTCAAATAAACTGTTATCCGAAACGGGACTCGGAGGTGCTTATAATCATGAAAAGCATAAGAGACAAACGTGTGAAGATCGACGACGGCTTGCCCGACTATACGGCGTTTTTTGAGAGCGTAAAGGACTCTGATACGGTAGCGTCAAAGCTGCTTTTGAATCTGCTCAAAAACAATATTGTCGAATTTATCTGCTCGACCCTGCTTTTCATAGTAAAGCATTGTGCCGTGTGGATAATACCGATAGTTACGGCGAACGTTATAGATATTTCGACCAACCCCGGTAAGTATCCGCTCAGCAGCCTTTGGATCAACGGCGGAGTGCTTATCCTTTTGTTCGTGCAGAATCTTTTCACGCACGTATGGTACGTTAACTATACCAGCCGCGCGCTCAGAGGAATAAGCGCAGGACTTCGAAACTCGCTTGTCAAAAAGCTTCAGAAGCTTTCGATCACCTATCACCGGGAGCTGAAATCCGGTGTTCTGCAATCGAAGTTCATGCGAGATATAGAGGCGATCGAGCAGCTGCTCAATCAGTTTATCCTCAATCTTATTCCGTGCATAATTTCGATAATCGTCACCGTGACCATAACGATAAGAAAGAGCCTTGCCGTGACCGTATTTTTTGCGGTGATAATCCCGATAAACGTATTTGTCGTAAGGCGATTCGGACGTGGTATCTCGAAGAACAACCGCACCTACCGCAAGGAGGTCGAGAACGTTTCGAGCAATATAACCACCATGATAGAGATGATCCCCGTCACCAAGGCTCACGGGCTTGAGGATACGGAGATCGACAAGATGGAGGGCAGCCTTGACAGCCTCCGCCGAGCGGGAATATCGCTCGACCATTCGCAGGCGTTGTTTTCCTCGAACGCATGGGTCGCGAGCAATATAATGAGCGCGCTCTGCCTTATATTCACGGGATATATGGCGTACACCGGCAGGATATCGGTCGGAGACGTGGTGCTCTATCAGACCTATTTCAACAGCATAACAAGCAGCATCCAGGCGCTGCTCAACATCTATCCCGAGTTCTCGCGCGGATCGGAGGCGATACGCTCGATATCCGAGATCATGCTTTCCGATAATATAGAGCAGAACGAGGGCAAGGAGACCCTTTCATTTGTCAACGGAGTTATAAAGTTCCGCAACGTGTCGTACAAGTATCCGTCGAGCGACAAGATAGTCATAAAGAATTTCTCGCTTGACGTTGAGCCGGGAGACTGCGTTGCCTTCGTCGGAGCATCCGGCTCCGGCAAGACGACGATAATGGACATGATAATCGGCTTCCTTGAGGCGACAGAGGGCGAGATCGAGATAGACGGAAAGCCTATCGAAACGATAAATCTGCAGAACTACCGCCATTTTCTGTCGGTCGTGTCACAGAACTGCATACTGTTCAGCGGAACGATAAAGGATAATATCGTATACGGGCTTGAAAGCTACTCGGAGGAGCGGCTTGAACAGGTGCTTGAACTTGCCAACATAAGAGAGTTCACCGACAAGCTCCCGAACGGTATAGATACCATGATCGAGGAGCATGGCTCCAACCTTTCGGGCGGTCAGCGCCAGCGCATATCCATCGCGAGAGCGTTTATGCGCGACTCGAGCATAATCATACTCGATGAGGCGACCTCCGCGCTCGATAATATATCCGAGTATCACGTGCAGCAGGCAATGCTCAGCCTGATCGAGGGCAAAACGACCTTCATCGTGGCGCACAGACTTTCCACCATCCGCGAGGCTAATAAGATAGTCGTTATGGACGAGGGTGAATGTGTGGAGCAGGGCACATACGATGAGCTCATGGCGAAGCACGGCAAGTTCTACGAGCTTAAGACCTTGAACGAGATCGGAGCTTCGAGCTTGTAATACGCGGCGACGCCGCTTTGCTTGAGAGTGAAGCATGGACACGAATATGCGGTGCGAGACGGCGCGCACATACATAACAAGATCAAACGCTTCGGCACGCCTGTGCCGAAGCGTTTTTGCGCCATGCGTACGTAAGCGCGTGCTCCCGAGACGTTGAGTCTGCCGAAAGAGTGGGCGCGGCGCTCCGGGTATCGCGCGGTGGGCGCGTGGGCATAATAGGCTTGATGGGGGGATATGCTCGCGGAGCTATGAAAAATCAAATCCGATATTGTATTTTTCGGTGAAATTTGATACGATATACTTAACATAAAGTTTGATTTTCGGAGGGATAACGTGAAATCCAAAAAAATGCTTAGCATACTGCGTACGCTTAAAAGCTACGTGTGCATCGTGCTTGGCTCGGGTATACTTGCGTTCGGGCTGACACAATTTCTCGCGCCTCTCAAGCTTTCATCCGGAGGGGTCAGCACGATATCCATAATAATGCTGTACGTTTTCAAGGTTCCGCTGTCGGTAACGACTCTTGTTGTCAATGCCGCGCTGTTTGCCGTCGGATTTAAGTTTCTCGAGAAATCCAGCCTTGTAAAGACGGTGGTGGGTGTTGTATCCCTTTCGGCGGCACTTGAGATATGCTCGCATTTTCCGACGTACAGCGAGGATATATTCGTTGCGATGGCATTCGGCGGAGTGATATGCGGCATCGGCATCGGTATGGTCGTGCGCGAGGGCGCATCCACCGGAGGCAGCGATTTCGCGGCACTGATGATCCATCGGCTCGTTCCGCACGTTTCGGTGGCTACGGTCATGATAGTGATAGACTGCGCGATAGTCGCGGTGTCGGGCATCGTTTTCCGCAGCCTTACTATAACCGTGTACTCGATGATAGCTCTCTGCATTGCCGGAAAGATCACCGATATGATATCGCTCTGGGGCAACGATGCCAAGTTCGCGTTTATAATATCTCCGCGCTATAAGGAGATATCGGACGAGATAATAGATCGCTTCGACCGCGGTGTTACCGGAATATACTGCAAGGGCATGTACTCGTCGGGCGACACGACCATGCTTCTCTGCGTTGTGAATCCGCGCGAGATGCCGAAGCTTATAGCTATGGTGAAATCGTATGACAAGAACTCCTTTGTCGTCGTGTCCGACGCGAAGGAGGTGCTCGGAGAGGGCTTTAAGGAGATATAGCCTCGGGGTACGTTGGTCAAACGCTCGATTTTTCTGCAAAATATATTGACAAATTTCGGAAAATGTGTTGTAATGGTAGTATAATAAACTATCATTGGAGGTTTGCCACATGAACGCAACAAACAACGCTCAGCAGACAAGACCCGTAGGACAGCTTAAAACAAACAGAGGACTCGGGAAGTACATTATCTTTTCAATAATCACACTCGGTATATATCCGCTTGTTTTTATGTCCTCGATATCTAACGACGTAAACGTAGTATGCAGCAGATACGACGGAAAAAAGACGATGCACTATTGCTTGCTCTTCTTCATCGTAGCTCCGATCACTCTCGGGATCGCTAACTTCGTTTGGGCACATAAGATATCCAACCGCATCGGTGCGGAGCTCAAGCGCCGCGGCATCGGATATTCGTTCGGTGCATCCGATTATTGGCTTTGGAACATACTCGGCTCGCTTATCATCGTAGGCCCGTTTGTCTATATGCATAAGCTTGCAGCAGCAATGAACGCACTGAACACAAACTACAACGTAAACGGCTGATATTAAATAAAGAAAAACAGGCACAGGCCGCCGCAGGATACAAGCTATCCGCGCGCCGCGCCTGTTTTATTTCTTTAGAGCCGAAAATCGACTTTG
>CAZSUR010000019.1:0-14041 GCA_964610075.1 uncultured Lachnospiraceae bacterium | reverse complement strand
ACGCTTCACCGATAAGGTTTTTTTCATCGATTATCCACCTTTCACAAAAGTTATACGCGTATATTATAGCATTCAGACCGCCTTGTGTCAACAACTCAAGCGAAATTACTTCGCCGTTTTTACAAACAAAATTATACAATCCGCAGGGTGTCGTTGTCACTTTTGCACACAAATCCGACGTTTTTTTATCTAATTTCACAAACGCCGATTTTTGCCCTCTCCACCCTCGAAAATAAAATTGCTCAAATTCACCCCTCCGCCATTGATTTAAAGCGCGTAATGTTATATAATATATTGATAAAACTTTGAAAGAAAGGAGGATATGATGTTTAGCTTTTTCAAAAAAAAGAATACGGAGAAAAAGCCGCGCGCGATAGCTTTCGTGGATTTCGAGCATTGGTACATATCTCTCGATCGTATGCACAAAACAAGACCGGACATCAAGGCTTGGCGTGATTCGATCGCAAAATATTACGAGATAAAGGAAATTATATTTTTTGCGGATTTTTCAAATCCCGCGCTTCGTCAGGAAATTCCGAAGATCCGTGAGATCACAAACTATATTATTGAGACGCAGAATACCTCGTCGAACTTTAAAAAAGATTTTACAGATTTCATAATGCTCGACCATATTTATCAGAAGGCGATAAATTCTCCGGACGTTGATACGTTCATTCTGTTTTCCGGAGACGGCCATTTCAACTCGGTCGTCAACTACCTGATAACCCAGCTCGGCAAAAAGGTCGGCGTATACGGCATCAAGGATGCAATGAGCAATCAGCTCCGAAACAGCGCAAGCTGGTTCGTGCTTCTGCCGGACGAAAAGCCGCAAAATCCGTATTATAAGCTTGTCGTAAGAAATTTAAAATATCTAAACGACAACAACTCGAAGAAAAAGAAGTCCCACCCAACCTTCTGGGGAACGGTGGAGGCGGTATCCCGTTTTAATCACGTGGGCAAAAAGGACGTAGCCGAGGCTATGCGTGAGCTTATCGCAAACGGCTATATCTACCAGACGGACGAGAAGATAAACAGCTCGAAGACGATAAAGGTGCTCAACGTGAACTGGGAAAAGTGCCGCGAGGACGGTATTCTTGAATAGTCAAAGGGGTCAAAAATGTTAATCGATGCACATATGCACACAAGCGGAATAAGCCTGTGCAGTCAAGCCTCTCCCGAGGAGGTAGTCGCAGCGTGTAAAAAGGATAAGCTTGACGGCTTCGTCATCACCAACCACTGCAAGGAAAGCTATATAAAGGGAACGACCTACCGCGAATGGATGGAGCGGTACGTAGCAGAGCTCCGTCTGACCCGGAGCTTAGCCGAAGCCGAGGGAATGAAGGTCTTTTCGGGGATCGAGATAAGCCCTAACGGTGCATGGCCGGTCGAGTATCTCGTATACTGTCCGAGCGACGAGTTCCTGCTTGCCTCTCCCGAGCTTTTCGCATTCTCGCAGGAGGAGCTTTACCGCTACTGCCACGAGAACGGAGCGCTGCTTTACCAGGCGCATCCCTACCGCAACGGAGCAACTCCGCAGGATCCGCGCTTCCTTGACGGCGTGGAGATAAACTGCCACCCGAAGTACGACACGAACGAAAAGGAGCGAGTCTCCCTTTTCGCCGGGCAGCATAAGCTGCGGCTGAGCTGTGGCTCGGACTACCACGGCGACACCTACAAGTCGCATTGCGGAATCGTCGTGCCGGATTCGGTGACCGATTCGCAGGATTTTGTAAACTACCTGCACGAAACCTCCGATTTCGAGCTTGTGATACACGATATCACACCCGGAGTCATTTGGTAATCCACAATTCAAAAACAAACGTCCTGCACAGGCATTTCGCCGCGTGCAGGACGTTTTTCGTTTGAATATTTCCGGCGGATCAGGATACCGCCGCTATAAGATTGTCAACGTTTTGCGTCATTATGGAAAGGAAGGTCTCCCCCGCCTCAAGCTCCGCCTTGGTTATGGTGTGGCAGGAGTGGAGCAGCTTCAGCTCCGCGCCCGTCGCCTCGGCTATCGTTTTTGCGGTTATGGGATCTCTCATCTCCTCGTAAAACACGGTGTCGATGTCGTTCTCCTTCACCGTATTTATAACGCTTTCAAGATCGGCTGCGCTCACCTCGCTGTCCTCCGAGCAGCCGTGATATGGAGATATCGCGCGGATCCCGTACTCGTGCGTGAGATACGCAAAGGCGAATCTCTCACCGAACACAAGGAGCTCGTCGCGTCCCTCGAAGGTCTCGCGCAGGCGCGCGTCAAGCGAGTTAAGCTGTGATATATAGTCGTCAGCATTTGCGCGGTACAGCTCCGCTCCGTCCGGATCGATCTCGATAAGCGTGTCGCGCACCGCCGAAACGAGCGCCGCAGCGTTCACGGGAGAGGTCCATATATGCGGATCGTACGCAAGACCGTCGGCGTGAGCCTCATGCTCATGCTCGTGCTCGCCCTCATCCGCATGGACGTGCTCGTGGTCACCCTCGATCAAGGTAACGTATTCGGACAGATCGAGCACGCGCGGAGCGTTCTCATCCTTCAATATCTTCTCCGCCCACGGCTCCATTGCCGAGCCGGTATAGATAAACAGGTCGGAGGAGTATATCATCGTTATGTCGGCGGCTGACGGCTCGTAGGTGTGGCTGTCGGCTCCGGCATACAAAAGCTGTATGACCTCGACCCTGTCCCCTCCTACCGTACTCGCAAAATCATATTGCGGAAAAAGGGTCGCTGTTATATTAAGTTTAGATTCATCCTCAAAGCTTCTCACCTTGCCCGAGCAGGAGCCGAGCGTGCACGCGCACGCAAGGATAAGGCAAGCGGAAACAATCCATGCCGATATTCTTTTCATATTACGTCCTTCTGTATCAATGCCGTAAAATAAACGTAAGGCTATTATATCACCGACGCAAATCCGTGTCAACAAAGCGGGATCACAGAATATAAAAATTTACCATTTATATATTCCACCGTATTGAGTTTTCCGATAATATTTGCTAAAATACCATTATGAATATAAAATATGATGAAATATCAGCTTTCCGGAGGAATATATATGCTTGAAAAAATATACACCATACCGATAAACGAGGCGTTTGACGCCTGTGCCGAGGATCACACGCAGGGCTGTCCCTTCTGTCGCCTCCACCGCAAGCTCGCGGGGGAGCAGCTCGACCTCATTCTCGGCGCATCGATGATGGAGCCGGATATAAGAATAAAGACCAACGAGCTCGGATTTTGCGAAACGCACTTCAAGGGTATGCTTGAAAGACGCAACCGCCTCGGAATGGGATTGATACTCGAAAGTCATCTGAATCAGATAAGCTCCGAGCTTGCTCACGGAGGTATATCCGCGATGCTCAAGGGCGCACCCTCGCACACAAGCGAGCGGCTGGACAAGCTTGATAAAAGCTGCTACATCTGCCAGCGCATCGACTATTCGATCGAGCGTATGCTTGAGAATGCCGCACTGCTTTGGGCAACAGAGAAGGAATTCCGCGACAAGACCGAGGCTCAGCCGTATTTTTGTCTGAAGCATCTCGGAATGTGGCTCAAGGCCGCGCGCGACGAGATACCGAAGAAGCAGTACCGCGATTTCTACGACTCGGTGAGCGGCGTGACGAACAAATATTTCGACACCCTGCGCGAGGACGTAAGCTGGTTCTGCAAAAAGTTCGATTACCGCTATGACAACGAGCCCTGGGGCAACGCAAAGGATGCGATCGAGCGCTCGGTGCAGTTTCTCTGCGGCGATATGCATGGGGACACCGACAAAAAGCCGGAGGCGTAAGCACTCCGCTCAAATCAAAGCAAAACGAGAGGCAAAAAGCTGATGAAATACACAAATATAGTATTCGACATAGACGGAACGCTTATAGACAGCGAAAAAGCCGTGCTCTTCTCGCTTGCCGACACCCTGCTTGAGGTAACGGGCAAGCGCTACGCGCCGGAGGTGCTCGGATACGCGGTGGGGCGCTCCTCCGACGACACCTTCCGCCGCTACGAGGCGCCGGATCTTGACGCCGCGAAAGCCGCGTGGAGGAAAAACATAGCAAATTACAGCTCGCTTATAGTGCTGTACGACGGAATAAAGGAGCTGCTATGCGAGCTTCGGGCACGCGGAGCGAGGCTCGGCATAATCACCTCGAAAAACCGGGTGGAGTACAAAACCGACTTCGAGCCGTTTAAGCTTGACGAGTATTTTTCGGATGTTGTGACCGCCGACGACACGGCGGAGCACAAGCCCTCGCCCGCGCCCATGCTCGAATATCTGCGTCGAACAGGTGCCGCGCCCGAGAGGACGCTGTATATAGGCGATACGGTGCACGATATGAAGTGCGCCTCCGGCGCCGGAGTTGCAACCGCGCTGGCGCTTTGGGGCTCGAGTGCTCCCGGTGGAATAAAGGCGGACTATAAGCCGCAGAAGCCAAGCGATATACTGCGTATACTCGACGGCAGCTATGCCGAGGCGCGCGACGACCGGATATTCACCCTCGCGGTCGAGCTTCAAGCGCTCGCGCAGAACGGGCTCGCATATTCGGAGAATCGCTTCGACATCGAGCGCTTCGAGCGTATGCGCGAGATCGCGGCAGAGCTGATAGACGAGCGCACCGAGCTGGGGCTCCCGAAGATAAAGGAGCTTTTCTGCTCGGGAGACGGATATCAGACTCCAAAGATCGAAACGCGCGCGGTTGTATTCAAGGATGATAAGATACTGCTCGTGCGCGAGCAGCTTGACCGGAAATGGACCCTGCCCGGAGGCTGGATGGACTACGATCAGTCGGTAGGCTCAAACGCGGTAAAGGAAGCGTTCGAGGAGGCGGGAGTCGAGGTCACACCCGAGCAGATCATTGCCGTGCAGGATCGGAACCTACACAATCACCCTCATTTTGCACCGGGACTTTGCAAGGTATTCGTCATGTGCACCCTTATCGGCGGCGAATTCCGTGAGAACACCGAAACGCTTGAAAGCGGATACTTCACCCTCGACGATCTGCCCGAGCTATCCACCGGCAGAACGACTCGCGAGCAGCTTGAGATGTGCTTTAGAGCAAAGGACGACCCGTCGTGGACGGTGCTCTTCGACTGAGCGCCGAGGCGCGAACAATATAACACCGAGAGCTCGAGCGCGACAAAAGATCCTTTTATTTTGCAAGGCACACGAGCCGAGGCGACTCTGATACAAACATTTCATTTAAGGAGTACGTAAAATGAAGAGCTTTTTTTGGAAAACTCTCACCGCACTTATGGCGCTGACCCTGCTCGCCCCGTCTACCGGAGCGTTCACGGCTACCGCCGTCGCTCCGAGTGATTATGCGGAATACATAAATAACAGACGCGACCTTTCGAACACCTACGCAAAGCTCAAGCGTGGCGAGGAGGTAAATATAGTGTATTTCGGTGGCTCGGTCACAAACGGATACGGTGTCACCGATCCCTCCGACTGCTGGAGAGAGCGTATCGGAAGCTATATCGCCGCATCCTTTCCGGAGGCTACCGTAAACAATATAAACAAGGCGTGCGGCGAGAGCGGAACCTATCTCGGCTCATACAGACTGACACGAGACGTCATCTCCGCCGAGCCGGATCTGCTCTTTCTCGAATACTCGATAAACGACAAATACGACGAGGCTACCTACGAGCGCGCGTCATATCAGTATGAGACGATAGTGCGCCGCATAAAGGAGGCGCTCCCCGACTGCGACATCGTCACCGTGCTCGTCACCGACAGCAGCGAAGCCTCGGCAGCGAGAAAAGAGAACGGAAGCCGACTCCACACTCAGGCGCAGGCGCACGAGGATATGGCGGCAAAATACAACATCCCCACCCTTCACGTCGGACGCTACCTCGCGGATACCCTCCCGAGCGGCTGGACGTATGAGAACGATTGGAAGGACGTTGTTGCGATAGATATAGTGCACCTCACCGCGCACGGAAACGAGCTGTACTATAACGTGATAAAAGAGTTTATCGACAACTGCTTCATCTACGGCGGATACGACCCGTCAGAGCCCACCCCGCCCGAGGCTCTGCCCGAGCTTCAAAGCGAGACCCTCCTTGACGGAGATATCACCTACATCGAGCCGTCCCCCGAGCTTGTAACACGCTCGGAGGAGCTTGGCGGCAGCGGTATCGTTTACGCCTCCGCTCCCGAGTTTACAACGCCCGGCTACGATCACGTTTTCGATATATACTATAACAACAGCGAGGACAGAATACTTGCCGTGGAGTTTGACGGCACAGAGCTTATCGGACTTTTCCAAAACTACGGAAGATCCTTTTATGTGTCGGTCGACGGCGGAAGCTACGTCGAGACAAGATTCTATCACATGAATCCCACCGTTATCGCTACCGGGCTCGAGCGCGGCCATCACGTTGTGCGCATGAAGTTCAACATCTCGGAGAGCCGCGCGCTCACGCGCCTCGGCGCGCTTTTTAGCCGCGATACGGAAAAGCAGACCGCACGTCAATATCAGCTCAAGGTATCGTACGGCAGCGCATATACCGCGGTGAGCGGCAGCGCCACAGCACAAAGCGCCGCAAAGGGCGTAACGGTGAACATCCGCGCGGCCGTCCCGAACGGAGCCACCTTTGAGGGCTGGAGCGTCGTCTCCGGCGGCATAACGCTCGCGGACAGCACCGCAAAGAGCACCTCGTTTACAATGGTAGGCGAGGCGGTCGAGATAAAGGCGGAGTACAGCTATCCGACACCGGAGGATACGACAGAGGATACTACATCGTCGCCTCCTGCGCTATCCGCAAAGGATACCGATGCCGACACCTCTGACGTCACGGCAAAGCCGAGCTCGTACGTGCTTCCGGCACGGCGCCCGACCGCGTCGGTGACGCCGAGCAGCTCGGCACTCGATACGACTCACGGCGAGACCGAGACCGCACCGCCCGAAACAACATCACCTGAAACCGACGCCGATACGAAAACTCCGAAAGTTACCGAGAGTGAGACCTCCGGCGCGGGTATATCGAGCGACAGCTCCTCCGATAAAGAAGCTCACTCGAGCGTTATTATCCCCATTGCAACGACCGTAGTCGCCGCCGCTGTCATAGCAGGCGTGGGAATATTCGTATTCTTAAAGAAACGCGCAAAATAACCGATATATAAAAGCATCCCCGACTCACGCAGTCGGGGATGCTTTTCGTTTTACAGTATCTTTTCCATGCCTATCTTCTGCACGCGCATACCGATGCTCTCGTAAAAGCGAACGGCAGCGACGTTGTCAGCCCATACGTTTAAGGTAACGTTGTAGCAGCCGCAGCTCTCGGCATATGCGAGCACGTATTCGTAAAGTCTTGTGCCTATATGCTCTCCGCGCATACCGGCATCAACGCAAAGATCGTCGATATACAGCGTTCTCACATCGGTCATATTGCTGTCGCTCGGATTCTGCTTGTGCTGGCAAAAGGCGTATCCGCAAACGCAGCCGTCACGCTCCGCAACAAACACGGGAGCGCTCTTATCCGACAGGATGGAGGTAAGCTGCGCGTCGGTGTACTTGCGAGCTCCGTCCTTGAACAGATCGGGGCGCACCGTGCTGTGCACCTTGTGAACCTGCAGAAGCAGCTCGCCTATTTTCGGGATGTCCGCCTCATTTGCCCGGCGGATGGTAATATCATTCATAAAAAGCTCCTTTAATATGCCGCGGCGCACGGAGAGAGAATATAAAAGCTCGAGCGTCAACGTCGCGCCGAGCGTCAATCCGATGCAAGGCTCATACGGCAACGCAAATCATACGCATCGAGTTCAAAGCCACAATGCACCTATGGCGCGCTCACAGAACACAAATGAGCAAAGCTCCTCGCCGCTCACGCGAGGCGACGTTGTCGGTACGATATCGTCCGGAACAAAACCGCTCACCCAACCGCGCCGCGGCAAGGCTCACACCGAGCGACAAGCGGAGTTTCGCCGAGCCACACCTTAAAAGGGTATATACTCGATCCCGTGCTCGGTAAGCACGCCGTGCTCGCGAAAGCCTATCTGTCTTGCAAGCTCCGCCATCTCGTCAAAGGCATAGTCGAGATATCGCTTGTCGTGGCAGTCGCTTGAAAAGACTATCCTGCCTCCGTTCTCCTTTATCATTTTAAGTATCGCAGGGGATGGGCAGGGGATGCTTTTCGTGCCCTTCACCATAGCTCCGGTATTTATCTCAAACGGCTTGCCGGAGCGCGCAAGCGCACGGACTGCCGCCTCCGCCGCGCGCAGATAGCGATCCGACTCACGGTAGCCGTTTATCTCGCTGTATTTGGAAACAAGATCAAGGTGCCCGATTATGTCCGCACCCGTTTTATCGACAACACCGGATACTATATCGAAATACTCCTCCGCCAGCGCGTCGAAATCGCCGCCGTAACAGCTCCGCACTATATCCTCGGTTATCTCCGGTGACAGATCGAAGCTGATATACTCTCCGTTCTTATAAAGGGTATGCACCGAGCCGATTATATAATCGTAGTCAAACGAAGGCTTCTCGGACAGGATATCCTGCTCGATGCCGCAGTACAGCTCTATCGTACCACGGTATTCCGCCTTAAGCTCGCTTATCTGCCTGATATACTCGAGCTGTCGCTCTTGCGTCATACTGCAGTCCTTATCCGGCTCAAGATAGCTGTGCCCGGAAAAACCGAGCGCCGTCATTCCCTTTTCAAGCGCGGCTTCAACAAGCTCTCGCGGAGTATCACGTCCGTCGCAGAAAACGGTGTGCGTGTGAAAGTTAGTCGTTATCATTTCCGGTCATCTTTTCCTGCTTGACCTTGTGGTCGATTATGTGACGTGATGCAAGCTCACGACGAACATCGTCCACCGAGATGCCCATCTCGACCATCATGACCATAATGTGATAGGCGAGGTCTGCGATCTCGTAGATCGTCTCCCTCTTGTCGTTCGCCTTACCTGCAATGATGACCTCGGTCGATTCCTCGCCTATCTTTTTGAGGATCTTATCGATACCCTTGCTGAAAAGATATGTAGTATACGAGCCCTCGGGAAGCTCAGCCTTGCGGCCGGCAAGCAGCTCGTAGAGTCCATCCATCGTGAAGTCTGTTCTTTCCTCGGAGATGTAAAGCGGCTCGCCAAAGCAGGAGTCGGTACCCTTATGGCAGGCAGGGCCGTCCTTTTCGACCGTCACTACCAGAGCATCGCGATCGCAGTCTGCGGTAATAGATACGATATGCTGATAATTTCCGCTCGTCTCCCCCTTCAGCCACAGCTCATTTCTCGAGCGGCTGAAAAAACAGGTGAGTCCGCGCTCAAGCGATATCTCAAGGCTCTCTCTGTTCATATAAGCAAGGGTGAGCACCTTTCTCGAGGTGCTGTCCACCACTATTGCGGGAATAAGTCCCTTTTCGTCAAACTTCAAATCATTTATAGAAATCATTTTTCATATCCTCACTGTAATATCGTTACGAGCCAAAGCTTCCTTCAGATCCTTTATGCTTACCTCACCGAAGTGGAAGATGGATGCCGCAAGTCCGGCATCGACCTCCGGCAGCTCCTTAAACAGGGTCACGAAATCTCCGATGCCTCCGGCTCCGCCCGATGCTATGACCGGGACCTTCACCGCATCGCACACAACGCGGAGAAGCTCGATGTCAAAGCCGCGCTTAACTCCGTCGGTGTCGATAGAGTTCACGACCACCTCACCTGCGCCGAGTGCCACGCAGCGCTTTATCCAGCTTATAGCCTCAAGCCCGGTATCCTCGCGGCCGCCCTTTGCAAAAACTCGGAATTCGCCGTCCACGCGCTTGACGTCGCAGGATATCACAACGCATTGGTTTCCGTATTTTTGAGCCGCCTCTCGTATAAGCTCGGGATTTTTTATAGCGCCCGAGTTGACGCTGACCTTGTCCGCTCCGCATTTAAGCACGCGGTCGAAATCCTCAACCGTGTTGATGCCTCCGCCGACGGTCAGCGGAATAAAAACGTTCCGTGCCACATCTCTCAGTATCTCGGTAAACAGCTTTCTGCCGTCGGACGAAGCCGTGATATCGTAAAACACGAGCTCGTCGGCTCCGTTTGCGCTGTAATATTTACCGAGCTCGACAGGAGAGGAAACATCGCTCAAATTTTCAAAATTTACCCCTTTTACGACCCTGCCGCAACGAACGTCAAGGCACGGGATGATTCGTTTAGTTATCATTCTGCCGCCTCCAACGCTTCCTTTAAATCTATCGCTCCGACGTAGTACGCCTTTCCTATGATAGCACCGTAGATATCAAGCGCGCGCAGAGCCTTTATATCGTCTATCGTCGAGACTCCGCCGGATGCTGTAATATCTATCGAAAAACGCTCGGAGAGGCTTTTGTACAGCTCACGATTCGTTCCCTTCATCGCGCCGTCCTTCGAGATGTCGGTGCAGATGAGAGTTTTAACTCCGAGCGCCTGCATCCTCTCACAGAAATCGAAGCAGGTATACTCGGATTTTTCGACCCAGCCCTTTATCGCCACAAAGCCGTCCTTGATATCGACTCCGACGGCGATACGCTCTCGGTACCGCTCTACCGCCTCGCTCAAAAACTCCGGATCGTTTACGGCGGCAGTACCGAGTATAACTCGGTCAACGCCGCTCGAAAGATATGCCTCGACGGTATTTATATCCCTTATTCCGCCGCCGATCTCGCAAAACAGCCCGGTTTCTCTCGCTATCTGCTTTACTGTATCGATATTCGGAGTCGTTCCGTCCTTTGCGCCCTCAAGATCGACTATATGTATATATTTTGCACCCTGAGCCTCGAAATCGCGCGCGATCTCGATGGGGTTTTCGCTGTACACGGTCATATTGTCGTAATCGCCCTTGTATAAGCGTACCGCCTTGCCGTCGTACAAATCTATTGCAGGAAAAAGCTTCATTTTTTTACTCCATTTCACAAAATGCCTTTAAGATATTAAGCCCCACGTCACCGCTTTTTTCGGGATGAAATTGGCAGCCGAACACGTTTTTATCCCCAACCATGGCGGTAAGCGTCCTGCCGTATTCGGTGGTGGCGATAAGCGAGTCGTCGCAATCCTCGGCATAATATGAATGTACAAAATACACGAAGTCGCCCTCTTTTACGTATTGAAGAAGCGGACTCTCCCTCTCAAATCGCAGAGAATTCCAGCCGATGTGCGGTATCTTAAGCCCACTTGGGAGCTTTCCCTCCATCGGCACAACGCTGCCGCGGATAAGCCCGAGCCCCTCGTGCTCACCGTACTCGAAGCTCCGCTCGAACAGCATCTGCATACCGAGGCATATGCCCAAAAGAGGCTTCCCCTTCCGCGCTTCCTCGATAAGCACCCGGTCAAGCGAGGTGGAGCGCAGCTTTTTTATCGCATCCCCGAACGCACCGACGCCCGGCAGTATCAGCTTGTCGGCGTCCCTTATCACCTCGGGGTCTCCGGTCACCACCGTTTCGTAGCCTATCGCACCAAAGGATGAGGCAAGCGAAAAGAGATTTCCGACCCCGTAATCAACGATAGCTATCATCAAAGAACTCCTTTTGTAGATGGGATCTCATTCTCAAACTCGCGGTCGATCGAAACCGCCGCGCGAAGGCTTCGCGCAACCGATTTGAACGCTCCCTCGATTATGTGATGCGAGTTTGCGCCGCTGAGCTGCTTTATATGCAGCGTGATGTTCGCATGGCGAACAAAGCCCAAAAAGAACTCCTCGACAAGCTCGGTATCAAAATCTCCCACCTTGTACGACGGTATATCAAGCCCGTACGAAAGGTGGCTTCTGCCCGAGATGTCGACCGAAGAAAGTATCAGGCTCTCGTCCATCGGGAGTATAAAGCTGCCGTAACGGGTGATACCCTTCTTGTCACCGAGAGCGGATGCGAGTGCATCGCCCAGAGCTATGCCGATATCCTCGACCGTATGGTGATAGTCCACCTCCGTGTCACCGTGGCATGAAAGCTCGAGATCAAATCTCGCGTGGCGCGCAAGCAGGGTCAGCATATGATCCAAAAAACCGCATCCGGAGTCAACCTTCGAGCTTCCGCTTCCGTCAAGCGAAAGCTTCAAGCTTATGTCTGTCTCGGTAGTTTTACGTGTAATTTCCGCTTCTCTCATACGTTATCACCTACAATTTCCTTAACTTTTGAAATAAATATCTCCATCTCGGCTCTGTCTCCGATGGTGATGCGGTTGAAATCCCGTATCCTCTCACCCGTGAAGTGACGGACGAGCACGCCCTTTTCTTTAAGGCGCGCATACAGCTCGGCTCCGCCGATCCTGTCACTTTTCGCAAAGAGGAAATTCGCCTTCGAGTCAAGCACCGTAAAGCCCATATCCTCAAGCGCCGCCTTGGTAAAGGCGCGATCCTCCTTTATCCTTTCGCAGTTGTCCATATAGTATCCGTTGTCAAGTATCGCGTGCTCTCCGGCTATCTGCGTCAGGCGATTTACGTTGTACGGATTTGTTGAATACTTGATCTTCTCGAGATCGCCTATAAGCTCGCTTGAGGCGATACCGAAGCCGAGACGGGCACCGGCAAGGCTTCTCGATTTCGAGAAGGTGCCGACGCACAAAAGATTCTTATATTTTTTGGTCAGCTCGACGCACGAGCTGCCTCCAAAATCAACATAGGCTTCGTCGATCAGAACTACATCCTCCGAATTGCTTTCGACTATTCTTTCTATCGAGGAAAGCGGAATATCAAGTCCGGTCGGAGCGTTCGGGTTAGCTATGACCACCAGCTTGTTCTGGCCACAGAACGCATCCACGTCAAGGGTGAAATCGTCCTTTAGCGGTATCACCGTCGTCTCAATGCCGTAAAGCTCCGCAAAGACGCTGTAAAAGCCGTAGGTTATATCGGCAAAAGCCGCACCCCTCTGCCCGTACGCCATAAAAGCGAAATTGAGCGTCTCGTCCGAGCCGTTCGAAAGAAAAACGTTCTCCTCGCCCACCCCGTACAGAGCTGCCATCTCCGCGCGAAGCCGCTTGCACTCCGGATCGGAATAGAGCCGCAGATCCTTTATCTGCTGCTCGCCCAGCGCCTTTATCACGCCGTCCGACGGCGGATAGGGAGATTCGTTAGTATTCAGCTTTATGTATTTTTTGTCCTGCGGCTGCTCACCCGGAGTATATTCCTCGATGCGGCGCAGCCGTTCGCTTAAAAATCTGCTCATTTGTTATCTTCCAATCTTATAACGGCGCTTTTTGCGTGTGCCGAAAGTCCTTCCTTCTCGGCAAAGTATGCAACGTCCCAAGCTACCCTCTCAAGCGCATCCTTCGTATAGTAGGTGTACTGTGATTTTTTAACGAAATCATCGACCGACAAGGGGCTTGAGAATCTCGCAGTGCCGGATGTAGGCAGAGTGTGGTTCGGGCCGGCGAAATAATCACCGAGCGCCTCGGGGCAATATCTTCCCATAAAAATGCTGCCCGCATTTTTTATCTTGTCGAGATAGTCGAACGGATTATCAACGCAAAGCTCGAGATGCTCGGGAGCGATCTCGTTCGAGACCTTGATCACCTCGTTTATATCATCCGCCACGATGATCTTGCCGTTTGCCTCGATCGACACACGCGCGATATCCTCGCGCGGAAGCGTGCCAAGCTGCGCCTCAAGCTCGAGCTGTACGCTCTGCGCCAGCTCCATATCGTCGGTGACGAGCACGGCGGAGGCCATTCTGTCATGCTCCGCCTGTGAGAGCAGATCCGCGGCTACAAAGCGAGGATCGGAGCCTCCGTCCGCGATGACCAATATCTCGCTCGGGCCGGCTATCATATCTATCGAAACAAGTCCGAACACCTGCCGCTTCGCCTCGGCAACGAATGCATTTCCGGGGCCTACTATCTTATCCACCTTCGGCACGCTCTCGGTACCGTAGGCAAGCGCGGCTATTGCTTGAGCTCCGCCCACCTTGAATATCCTGTCAACTCCGGCTATTTTTGCCGCCGCAAGTATGACCGGATTCACCTTGCCGTCGGCGGAGGGAGGTGTGGTGATGCATATCTCACCGCAGCCGGCGATCTTTGCCGGGATGCTGTCCATAAGCACGGTAGACGGATACGCCGCCGTTCCGCCCGGGACGTAAAGTCCGACCCTC
>CAZSUR010000018.1:0-14065 GCA_964610075.1 uncultured Lachnospiraceae bacterium | reverse complement strand
CGTCTGCGGCTTTGTTCTTGTTCTCTGTCATGATCTTTTCCTCTGGATTTGTTTGCATAGATTATGGAAACAGCAGGTCTGATGTGCTATCAGACCTGCTGTTGGGTGCTTTTATACACGTCTGAGCTTTGCATAGGTTGCCATCAGCTTCTTTGTGCCGACGTTGTCGAACGCAACCTCATATAGGGTATCCGAGCCCATATCGCGTGCGGAGAGCACGATTCCGTCACCGAAGGTGATGTGGTGCACTCGGTCGCCCGCGGCAAATTTCTCGGCGGGTTTGGTTTTTCCGACTCCGGCGGTGATCGATGCCTGGGTCGTGAACTCCTTGCTTACCGTATTCTTTTTGCGTGTGTTGTAGCTTCGCTGTGCCTTTACCGGCTCGTCTGTTTCTTTAAGCGACTCCGGTATCTCCTCGACGAATCTCGATACGGGATTGTATTGGGTTCTTCCGTAAAGCATTCTCTGGCGCACGTGGGTTATGAGCAGTCGCTCCTTTGCGCGTGTTATCGCAACGTAAGCGAGGCGACGCTCCTCCTCAAGCTCGTCCGGATCGAGTGAGGATTGGGATGCGGGGAATATGTTCTCCTCCATCCCGGGCAGGAAAACTATCGGGAACTCGAGTCCCTTCGCGCTGTGCACGGTCATAAGCACGACCGCGTCCGAATCCGCATCATAGTTGTCTATATCCGAAACGAGCGCCCATTCCTCGAGGAATCCTCCGAGAGTCGGTGACTCGTTTGCGCTTGCGTATTCGGCTGCGTTGGTTATAAGCTCGTTTACGTTCTGCAGACGATCCGCCTCGGCCTGTCCGCCGTCCTTTAACATCTGTCTGTATCCGGTGAGCTCGAGCGTGCTGTCGATGAGATCGGGGAGATTGCCCGTCTCGGAAAGCTCGGTCAAGCGCTCTATCGTTAAAGCAAAATCTCTTAGCTTATATGCGGATTTGCTGATTATCGGATATTTATCCGCATCGCGCATGACCTCAAACATACTTATGCCGCTTCTGCGCGCGGTAGCCTCGATCTTGTTTACCGTGTCTATGCCTATCTTGCGCTTCGGCTCGTTTATTATGCGCTTGAGGCGCTGGTCGTCGCGATGGTTGTTTATCAGGTTGAGGTATGCGAACACGTCGCGTATCTCCTTGCGGTCGGTGAAACGTGTGCCGCCGACTACTCTGTACGATATTCCGCTGCGTGCGAACACCTGCTCGAGGCTGTTCGACTGAGCGTTTATACGGTAGAGCACGGCAAAATCGCTGAACTTGCGCTTTTCGCGTATGACAAGCTCCATTATCTTGTTTATTATGAACTTTGCTTCGTCTATCTGCGTTTCAAGCTGCTTTACAGCAATGGGATCGCCGTCCTTGTTCTCGGTCCACAGAGCCTTGTCACGTCTGCCTACGTTGCGGCGAACGACCGCGTTTGCCGCATCGAGTATATTCTTTGTCGAGCGGTAGTTCTGCTCGAGCTTTATTATCTTCGCGTCATTTAGGCGCTTGTCGAAGCTGAGTATGTTCTCTATCGTCGCGCCGCGGAACTTGTATATGCTCTGATCATCGTCTCCGACGACCATGAGATTGCGGTAGCGACCGCTGAGCAGCAGTATCAGCTCCATCTGAGCAAGGTTTGTGTCCTGGAACTCGTCTACGCACACGTATTTGAATCTGTTTTGATAGTAGGAGCGTACCTCCTCGTCGTTTTTGAGCATCAAAACGGTCTGCATTATGATATCGTCGAAATCGAGCGCGTTTGCCGCGATAAGCTGCTTCTGGTAGAGGGTGTATATCTCCGCAAGCTGTCTCTTGCGGTAGTCGCTTCCCACCTCGGCGGCAAATGCAGCCGGAGTCAGGAGTCGCTCCTTTGCGCGGCTTATTGCGTTGACAGCGCTCTTTGCCGGGATGCTCTTTTCGTCTATATCAAGCTCCTTTAAGCAGCTTGCCACGAGCTTTTTGCAGTCGTCGGTATCGTATATCGTGAAGTTTTTGGCGTATCCGATGCGCTCGCCGTAGCGGCGGAGCATACGTACGCATACCGAGTGGAAGGTGCCTGCCCATATTTCTCCCGCGTAATCGCCGAGCATAGTCTCGAGGCGCTCCTTCATCTCGTTTGCGGCTTTATTTGTAAAGGTTATCGAAAGCACCGCCCAAGGGGGACACGCATCGACGATGAATTCGTTTAATATCTCGGATATCTCCGCCTCGCTTAAATCTATCGCGCGCTCGAACTCCTCCACCTTCTCGGGGGTCACGTCGCGCATATTTTCGTCGAAATATGCGTTTCCGTATTTTATCATAAACGCGATGCGGTTTACGAGCACGGTGGTCTTTCCGCTTCCGGCTCCGGCAAGAACGAGAAGGGGATCGTTTATCGTGAAAACGGCACGTCGTTGCATTTCGTTTAAAAAGGAGTATTTTTTGTCAAACAGAGCTTGCTTTGCGCTCATAAATCGAGAGGTCAGATCGGTGGTTTTCATGCAGCAACGTCCTTTCGCAGATTTTGATTGATCTATCGGTGATTTGACGTATAAACGTCTTAAAACGAAAAAATCCATATCGGCGCCGGGCGCCGGTGACGGATAAGATGTTGAAAATATTCGGTGAAAACGGTATGAAAAAAGCGTCGGATCCTACGCGCCGGACGGCGCGCAAGCACTGTTTTTAGCTGATTTTCATGCCGGATATCACTACCTTGATTATACCACATTTTAAAAATATCGTCAAGGAAATAAAACCGAAATTTTTTCTTTTCGGACAAAAATCGAGATGGACACGGGCGTGCTTTCCGACACGTGAGGAGGTCATGAGTTTGGGTGATTTTCGGCATATTTTTGGTGAAAAAGCTTATTTGTGAGGCGTAGCGCCTGCTTTCGATGTGCCGGCATTGTCCCCTCCGCCGCGCGCCTCGCGCCATCACGCTGCGTCAGCTCCTATCGCCGCCTGAGCCGTGAGTCTCCCGGCGCCGCTTGTCGGGCAGGGAATATCCTGCTTTGCTCGGTAGACTCGGACGACCGTGCGTGGAGCAGAGGTCATATCGGTCGTCGTCGCGCCGCTCCCTCGATTGACAATTTCGGGGCTGTATGATATCATTGAAGCGTATAAGACGTCGTATTTTGCGCCGGCTTTGTAAAGTGAAGTCGAAAGAACGGAGCTTTTATGGAATACAGATTTTTAAACGATATAAATTCACCGGCAGACCTGCGTCGTATCCCCGATGAGGATATTCCGCTTCTTGCTGCCGAGATACGCGGATTCCTTATAAATAATGTGACCGAAACCGGGGGACACCTCGCGTCGAATCTCGGTGTGGTGGAGCTTACGCTCGCACTTCATCGCGCGTTCGATTTTTCGACCGACCATCTGATATTCGACGTCGGACATCAGTCGTACGTTCACAAGCTTATTACCGGAAGACGGGAGCGCTTCGACTCTCTCCGCAAAATAGGCGGTCTTTCCGGCTTTGAGAAGCGCTCGGAGAGCGACTACGATGCGTTCGGCGCCGGACACAGCAGCACCTCTCTTTCCGCCGCGCTCGGCTTTGCATACTCGGACAAGCTCGCGGGCTCGCCTGCATATACCGTTGCCGTTGTCGGTGACGGAGCCTATACCGGCGGCATGATACATGAGGCGATAAACAACATGAGACGGGATCTGCGGCTCATCATCATACTTAATGAAAACGAGATGTCGATCTCCAAAAATATCGGAAAGTTCGCAAAGCATATAGCGAGACTTCGCACGTCAAAGAGCTATTATCGTACGAAAAGAAGGACGGCGCGCTTCCTTTACAGGCTGCCGATCGCCGGCCCGAGGAGATTCCGCTGCGTGCGTAGGTTTAAGCAGGTGCTTAAAAATGCGATGTACGGTAGCAACTATTTTGAGGATATGGGGCTCTATTATCTCGGCCCCGTTGACGGAAACGACTACGAGCAGCTTTCGGTAGTGCTTGATGAGGCGAAGCGCTCCGAGCAGAGCGTTATCGTGCACGTGAAAACGGTGAAGGGCAAGGGCTACGCTCCGGCGGAGGTCGAGCCGAACCGATATCACAGTATCGCTCCTGCCGGCAGCTCCGGCGGAGGGCGCAACTTCTCGGCAGAATTCGGAGATATAATAACCGAGCTAGCAGACGACGACAGTCGAATCTGCGCCATAACCGCTTCGATGGGCGAGTCGACAGGGCTTGGCAGCTTTGCCGTAAGGCATAAGAAGCGATTTTATGACGTCGGAATAGCCGAGGCTCACGCCGTGACCTTTGCTGCAGGACTTGCGGCGAACGACTACCGCCCGATATTCGCGGTATATTCCTCATTTTTGCAGCGGAGCTATGACAATATCCTCCACGACGTCGCCCTGCAGGGACTTCCGGTGGTGATAGCCGCCGACCGCGCCGGGCTGAGTGCGGCGGACGGGCCTACGCATCACGGTATATTCGACGTTGCGTTCGTCTCTCACTCCGGAATGAAGATATACGCTCCCGTCACCTTTCGCTCGCTTCGCGATACCGTGAAGGCGGCGGTCGCATCCGGCGAGCCTACGCTTCTGCGTTACGCAAACTCGGTCGAGCCGCTTGATATCGCGCAGCGATTCTTCCCGACCCCCGGATTTTCTCCCGTTCACGCGGACTTTTCCGAGGACGAGGCGGAAAGCAAGGATGTCGTGATAATAACGTACGGCAGGATCGCCTCCGAGGCGATAAAGCTTGCGCACGGACTCGGTGACGGATGCGGAATCCTGCTTCTCGAGCAGCTTACCCCATACCGCGACATGGCGAGCGAGATATCGAGATATCTCCCGAAAAAGCGAGCTGCGCGTGTGCTTATCTGGGAGGAAGGAATATACGCCGGCGGCTTTGGAGTAATGATGAAAAACGAGCTTGAGGCAGGCTGCCTTGCCGGAAGCTGCGCTATACGCGTGCTTGCGGTAAAGGAGCCGTTTAGACCGATGAAAGTGTCGGGTAACGTCTACGATGCCTATGGCATAGGTATGAGCGACGCGCTCGACGCACTCGCGAAGGATCAGGAGAGCATATCAAATGCGTGAACTTACGGTAAATTCAAACGATGCCGGCCAGCGGCTCGATAAATTCATATCAAAGGCGGTGCCGGCAATGCCCGCGTCGCTTATGTATAAGCTTCTGCGGAAGAAAAAGATCAAGGTGAACAGACGCCGCAGCGAGCCGAAGTATATGCTTTGCGACGGCGATACGGTGCAGCTTTTTATAAGCGAGGAGTTCTTCTCTGCCGACGCCGGCGAGCAGAACTTCAGACGTATGACTCCGCATATCTGCCCGGTGTACGAGGACGAAAACGTGCTTCTGTGCGACAAGCCCTCCGGCATGATAGTCCATTCGGACGATAATGAGGAGGTAAACACCCTTATAAATCACGCGAAGGCGTATCTGTATCAAAAGGGAGATTACGATCCGGATAGCGAGCAGTCCTTTGCTCCGGCGCTGTGCAACCGCATAGACCGAAACACCGCCGGGATAGTTATCATCGCAAAAAACGCGCCGGCTCTGCGCGAGCTCAACCTTCTTATAAAGGAGCGGAGGCTCGACAAGCGCTATCTCTGTGCCGTGCACGGAGGCTTTGGCTCGAGAGAGGGCAAGCTCGAGGGTTATATAGTAAAGGACAGCGAGCGGAATATTGTCACGGTGTACGACGAGCGCCCGACGGGAGCTCGCGCAGCCGAGGCGAAGCGCACCGTTACCGAATACAGGGTGCTCGATGAAAAGGACGGGCTCTCGCTTGTCGAGGTGCACCTTATCACCGGGCGCACGCACCAGATACGCGCGCAGTTCGCGGCAGCAGGGCATCCGCTTCTCGGAGACGGAAAGTACGGCGTGAACCGTGCCGACCGGCAGCGCGGATACAAATCCCAGGCGCTTTACTCCTATTCGCTCACCTTCGATGGTGGAGAGCGGCTTTCCTATCTCAACGGCAAGACCTTTACTGTGCCGCTTGAGAGGATATGGTTCCTGCGCGAATTCCCCGATTTCGGGAAATGATGCGCCTAAAATAACAGCTCGAACATCCTCCGATGCGCCGCACAATAGTGCGAGCACGCATGGGAGGATATTTTTTGCAAAAATCAAAATGGGATGCCGTGCTTTGTGCAGGCATCCCGTTTTTGCGGTTTATATTCAGTTTATATCGTCGCTGCCGTTAAGATTGCCGTCGGCAAATCTCTTTATCTTCTTGGACGTCGTCTTCTCGAACTCCTTGCGGCGGATGACGAACTTGCGTATTCTCTTAAAGGTGGGAAGCGACAGATTTATCTCGTTTATCTCATCGGCAAACACCGATTTCAGCGCGTCTATATATCCCTCGCTGTCCGGTGTTACCCCCGTCTCCTTCAGCTTCTCGTTTACAAGCTCGTAGTTCGGGTAGATTATTGCCTTTACAAGCGTGTCGCCGTTCTGATCGTCAAATCCGACTACCATTGATTCGGCTACGTACTTGCTGCGCCCGATATATACCTCGATCTCCTCCGGGAAGATGTTCTTTCCGTTCGGCGTAACGATGACGTTCTTCTTTCGTCCGGTGATGTGGAGGAAGCGATCCTCGTCGAGATATCCGAGGTCTCCGGTGTAGAACCAGCCGTCGCGGATGACCTCCGCCGTAAGCTCGGGATTCTGGTAGTAGCCGAGCATCACGTTCTCACCGCGGTATCTTATCTCACCGATGCCGTTTTCGTCCGGCTCGTATATATCAAGATGTCCGTTCGGAGTTTCAAGTCCTGCGCTGTCATCCTTGAACCATACGTCGCGGTTGAGGGCTGCAAGCGGAGCGCACTCGGTAAGTCCATATCCCTGAACTGTTCTGAAGCCGAGGTCGCGAAGACCCTTGAGCGCCTCGGGATTTACCGAAGCGCCTCCGGATACGAGGGCGTCAAGACGTCCGCCGAATGTATCGTGGATATCCTTGAAGAGCTTCTTCGAAAGGTCGATTCCGACCTTTTTTAAAGCGTTGTTTAGCTTTATTGCCTTGCGAAGTGCGGGCGCTTTTCCTGATTTCTCCGCTCCCTGCCATATCTTCTTGTAGAAGGTCTCGATGAGCAGCGGAACGCAGGTCATCTTGGTTGCTCTTACCTCGGCGAGGTTGCGGGTCACAAGGCTGAGTCTCTCGCAGAATGCGACGGTGGAGCCGCGATAGAGTATGCAAAGGAAGCCGCACGTACACTCGTACGTGTGATGGAGAGGGAGCACCGAAAGGAATATATCGGTGTGGTCGATGAAGAACATCGAGCACATCTCCATTATGTTGAATGCGATGTTGTGATGCGAGAGCATAACGCCCTTCGACACTCCGGTCGTGCCGGAGGTGAAGAGCAGCACCGACATGACGTTCGGGTCTATCTCCGCGTCGAGATAGGTGCGGTCGCCGGCGTCGAGCAGCTTCTCTCCCTCTGCCACAAGCTCACCAAGGCTTGTGAAGGGGATCTTCTGCACGCTCTCGTCAAAGCTGCACTCGCTTATCTTATTCGCCGCCGACGCTGCGTATATTACGGCAGCCGCCTCGGATATGTTGGCGATATTGGTTATTTCTTCTGCGGATATCTCGCGGTCTACCGGAACGATAACTCCGACACCGCAGACTACCGAGAGGTAGGTGAGTACCCAATTGTAGCAGTTCTCTCCGAGAACGATAACGCGCTTATCCTTGAGCCCTCTTGCACAGAGCGCCGTTCCGAGCGCGTTTATATCCGACATATACTGATCGAAGCTTATCGGCTCGTACTTGCCCTGTCTCTTTTCGAGAAACGCCGCCTTCGGTCCGAAAAGCTCGGCACTTCCGAGGATAAGCTCTCGAAGATCTCTTATTTTTCTAACCTCATAGTAGGGATACTTCATCTTTCTTACCTCTCATTCGATTTTTTATACAGCATACATCCCAAAGCGAAGCCCGTCATCGCGGACAGAGCGGCGCATTGCAGGGACTTTCTCTTGATCCTTCTTGATATCTCGGTGTAATCCATACGCGGAGACGGTATCCGCGCGGAGTTTACGCTTGCGCGTTTTTCCTCGGCAAGCTGCCTTTTCATTACGCGGTTGTACGCGCGGCAAGCCTCACACGAGGCGAGATGCGTCGCGACCGCCTCTCGACTGTCACGGCTGAGTGCTCCGTCGTTATAAAGCGGTATAAGGTCTCTTGCCATATCACAGGATATTTTCATTTTTAAGCTCCTCCGCTATCGTTGCTTTTGCACGGTAGAATATTACCTTTGCAGAATTTTCGGTGATGCCCATAGATCTCGCTATCTGCGAGAACGGGAGCTCGGCGTATATTCTGCATATCAGAACGTCTCGGTATTTCGGCCCCAATTTGTTTATCGCGCGCCTGAGCGAGCGGATCGTCTCCGATTTTATCGCCGCGTCGTCAGGCGAGGTGGATACGTCCGTCATATGCTCGGCAAGATATTCGTAATTCTGCATATCCTGCTTGTTCTTTCGCAGATACTTAAAGTAAACGTTCTTCGCTATCGCGGCAAGCCAGGTAAAAAGCTCGCAGCTTCCGTTGTATCGGTGGAAGGAACGGAACGCTTGGTAGAAGCACTCCTGTGTGAGCTCCTCTGCGAGAAAGGCATCGCGGCACATCTTGTAGATGAAGCCGTACACGCGGCTCACGTTGCTTACGTATATTTCTTCAAAACGATCCACGCGACTCTCCTTTCGCTCCGAAAAACGCCTTCTGATAGGTTAATACCCGAAAGATCAAAAAGGTTACACGGAAAAATTTATTTTTTTGCTGTCGCATCCGCCGGATATCGTATCGTGCGGACAAAAAGGTAAGATCTGAAACGATTATATCACAAATTATATGTTGCCGCAAGCGCCGGGAGCGCGAGCACGCCACGCTTTACTTTCCTTTTGCGGAGAAGCGTAGGTTGACCTTTTCGGTTTGCGGTAGTATAATGAAGATAAGCTCGGATCAACGGATGATCTTTAGCTGTAACGCTGCTTTGCGCTTGCGCGCGCCGCCCGGACGGTTCGGGCGGAATACGGAGGGGCTATGAATTATGAAAAAGCCAACGATCGGCTGAAAGAGGTCGGAGCAGCCGTGTGTTTGAGCGATGCCGAGGGCATCGTGCTTTCCACATCTCCTGCGGCGAAGGCTGCGCTCGGCATCGCCTGCGGAGACGATATGCATCGGTATATATTCTCCGAGTCGGCGGAGCTTGGACTTTCGACAGGTGACAGCAGGTGCGTCGAGGTTATATTCGAGTGCGCGCCGTCGGTCGAGAGCGCTGTTGTGTGTCCAATGGATGACGCCTGCGACACGCTTATATGGTTTTTTATATTCGGAGACGCCTCCGAATATCTTCCGTGCTCAAGCTCGGCTTCGCTCGAGCGCTTTCTCTGCCGTGCGGTCTCCCTTTTCGGCAGAACGCTTGCGTCCGGCACCGCCGGTGTGTCGCATCCGCTTGCTTGCGCCGATACGGCGCTTGAGGCGTACGAGCTTATACGGCACGCCGTAGGTGAAGTGTGCGGTGCTCGCGATGCACTCTGCGAGGTGAATTCCGCGATGGAGATACTGCGCTCCGCTTTTCTCGAATACGGCTGCTATACCGGCTTTCTTGCGGATGTTGAGGTGGTCGGCATGAGTGAGGAGCAGCAGCGCCTCGCAAGGGAAAGCTCGAGCTCGGACGAGCTTGAACAGCTCGACGGCACACCTCCGGCGATATTTTTCAGATATCCGCCGCTCGAGACGGGCTACGAGGCTCTGCCTGAGCACCTTTTCGGCTATCCTGCGGTCGATTCGGAGGGGGAGAGCTACTCCTTCCTCGTTGATATTGCCGGGCTGCTTCTGTTCGCTGTGGCGATAGCGCTTTTCGCGCAGCGAGAGTCGCGGGACGGTTGCGTGCATTTTGAGATAGGAATGGATTCCTGGCACCGCGACACCGCACTTATAATGAACTCCGAATATACGGTAGCCTTCGATGCCGACTCGGCAGGTGATGCGGATGTCGGACGAGGCTCGCGGCGATTTCTCGAGCATACAAGGCTGCTCTGCGGGCTGAATGAGAGAACGAAGTTCAACTACGAGCTCTCCTTTGCGCCCCGAGACGAGGGCTTCTGCGTCATCGAGCGCACCGTGCTCCCGATTTATGCTGTAAGAGACGACGAGCTCGGCTTTAGATCAACGCACGAGCCGTATGTCGAGCTATCCGGCACGTGCGAGGCGATAATGTATGCGGCAGAGGCGTTTATCGAGCTTTTCGGCAGCGAAAAAGCGCTCGATCCGTTCCCGGGACGGCTCATGCGCTCAAAATGAGCGATTTGCACCGAACATTCACAGAACTGTCACATTGACAGGTTAATATAATAATATGAATCATTGTGTGCTTAGCTGCACAATAAAATATACGGAGGTACTGTTTTGATAGAGGTAAAAAATCTTACCAAAAGATACGGAAAAAATACCGTCGTGAACAATCTGAATTTCAAGATCGAAAGCGGAAAGATCTACGGCTTTCTCGGCCCGAACGGAGCCGGAAAAAGCACGACGATGAATATGCTTACCGGTTGCCTTGCCGCAAGCGAGGGTGAGATAAGGATAAATGGTCACGATATATACGAGGAGCCGATCGAGGCGAAGAAGGTGATAGGCTATCTGCCCGAGCAGCCTCCGCTTTACGGCGATATGACGCCGTTTGAGTATCTTAGCTTCGTTGCGGAGGCAAAGGGTATCTCGGCAAACGAGCGGCTTGACGCGGTGGTCGATGTTATGGTCAAGACCGGCATCGAGGATATGCGTCACCGCCTTATAAAGAATCTTTCGAAGGGATATAAGCAGAGGGTCGGTATCGCGCAGGCGATGCTGGGCGATCCGGAGCTTATAATCCTTGACGAGCCGACGGTCGGACTCGACCCGAAGCAGATAACCGAGATACGCGGTCTTATCTCCGAGCTCGGAGAGACAAAGACGGTGATACTCAGCAGCCACATACTTGCGGAGATAAGCGCGGTGTGCGATCACGTTATGATAATATCGAACGGAAAGCTCGTCGCATCCGGAGCTATCGAGGATATAAAGAATGAGTACTCGGATAGCAACACGCTCCTTGTTACGATAAGAGATGAGGGAACGAATGTCGCTACCTCCGAGAGGATACTCGGCGGAACGGACGGAGTCGAAGCCTATGAGCGCTCGGATGACAAGGCGGAGGGTGCTGTCACCTTTACCGTGCGCCTGGGTGAGGACGAGCGGATCGGAGATAAGATATTCTTCGCGTTTGCCGAGGCAGGTGTGCCTATCGTCAAGCTGACCGATTCCGCTCTCACGCTCGAGGAGATATTCTTAAAGCTTACAGACGAGGCTTACTCGGAGGATGAGCCGGAGGACGAGGTCGCAATGGTGCTTGATGCTGCGGATGGCGACACGCCCATCGCACCGGAGGATACCGACGACGGAAAAAGCACCATATTCTCGACGCCGGAGACCGAGGCGGATAAAAAGGAGGATGAAGAATGAGCGCAGTATATAAGCGCGAGCTTCGCGCATATTTTTCTAACATGACGGGATATATAGTTATGGCATTTGTGCTTATGGTCACAGGTATATTCAGTATCAGCGCCAACTTTATATCCGGATACGCAAACTTCGAATACAGCTTAAGCTCGGTAAGCTTTGTGCTTTTGTTCGTTGTTCCGATACTCACGATGAGATCGGTGAGCGAGGAGTGGCAGAATAAGACCTCGCAGCTTTTGTTCTCGCTTCCGCTGCCTCTTTATAAGGTAATAATCGGCAAGTATCTTGCCATGATAACCGTATTTGCGATACCTACCGCCGCGATGTGCATATATCCGGTGATACTTTCCTTCTACGGAACGGTATCCTTCCTTACGGCATTCTCATCGATATTCACCTTCTTCCTGCTCGGCTGCGCGCTTATAGCCATAGGACTGTTCGCGTCCTCGCTGACCGAGAGCCAGGTGATAGCGGCTGTTATAAGCTTTGCCGCAACACTTTTCTGCTACCTTATATCCGGAATATCCTCGCTTATACCGAGCGGAGCCGTATCGTCCTACGTATGCTTTACGATAGTGGCGCTTCTTGCGGCGATACTCGTGTATAACCTGACGCGCAACTTTATCGCGGCCTTTGTTACGATAGCCGTTCCCGAGGCAGCACTCGTGACGATATATATAATTAACTCGCAGCTTCTTTCGGGAAGCTTTGCGAAGTGCCTTAGCTGGCTCTCCCTTTTTGAAAGATTTGATTCTGCGGCGTACAGCTCGATGTTCGATCTGTCGTCGGTAGTATATTTTGCAAGCGTTGCCGTTCTGTTTGTTTTCTTTACCGTTCAGTCGGTCGAGAAACGCAGATGGAGCTGAGGAGGTGTGTGTAAATGAATAATGACGTTACCAAAGCAGCGGGAAAGCGCAGACTTCGCATAGGCTCGTACAGCGCCGTGATATCCGCGGTAGCCATAGTTATAGCCGTGGCTCTGAATCTGCTTATAAATGCTTTGCCCACCACGTATACAAAATATGATCTTACCTCCGAGAAGCTTTATTCGATAAGCGATCAGACGCTTGAGGTAATAGACGGAGTTACGGATACGATAGATATCTATCTTGTGGCTCAAAGCGGAAGCGAGAGCGAGATAACGCTCGAGATGCTTCATCGCTATCACGATGCCAACGGCAATATCAAGGTTTCCACCGTCGATCCGGTGCAGAAGCCTACCTTCACCTCGCAGTATTCGGATACCGACGTGGCTGAGAACAGCCTTATCGTAGTCAACCGTGCAAACGGACGCTCGACCGTCATTGATTACAGCGATATATACAATACCTCGTACAGCGACGAGGAGATGATGTACTACTACTATTACGGAGTGCAGCCTACCGGCAGCACCTCCTTTGACGGAGAGAATGCGATAACCTCCGCCATCGACTACGTCACCACCGAAAACATCCCCGTGCTTTACGCGGTAAGCGGTCACGGCGAGGCGGAACTTCCGAGCACGGTGGCAGGACTTATAGACGATGAAAATATAGACGTAAAGGAGCTTGCGCTTCTGTCCGAGGATATCCACGAGGATGCTACGGCGCTTATCTTCTACTCCCCGACAAACGATATAGTTGACAGCGAAAAGGAGAAGATAGAGTCCTATCTTTCGACGGGCGGAAAGCTTATCCTCGTGTCCCAATACTCAAGCGGAGAGCTTCAGACTCTCTACGGACTAATGGAGAACTACGGTCTCGAATATCAGAGCGGACTTGTTATAGAGGGCTCGAGCTCAGGCTACTACCAGGCGCCCTACTATCTGCTTCCGCAGATAAATTCGAGCGACGTTTCGGCAAAACTCGCAAGCACCAACGTAAACGTTCTGCTTCGCTATGCTCACGGAATAAACGTTCTCGGCACAGACGGAGTTACCGTATCGAAGCTGCTCAGCACCACCGACTCGGCTTATGCCAAGGTGAATATAACCGAGGAATCGACGGTCGAGAGGGAGGACGGCGATATCAACGGCCCGTTCTCGCTCGGCGCTATGGCGACCAAGACCGCGCCCGACACGGGAGCGACGTCAAGCGTGCTCTGGTTCTCCTCGCCCGACATTATTACCGATGCGACGGCGGAGTTCGGCAACCACGCCTTCTTCACCTCTGCACTCACCCTTATCTGCGATAAGGAGAATGTCGTATCCATTGCCGGTAAATCGCTTGACGCGGAGAGGATCACCGTCAACGCCATGTCAAGCACCGTATGGGGAGTTATACTTGTCGGTATTGTACCTCTTGCGGTAATATGCGGCGGCTTTGCCGTATGGTCGAAGCGCAGAAAGCGCTGATGCTTCTATAATATATTCCACTTCGGGTCCCGCTTCGCATACGTGCTTTAGAGGTGGGACCCTTTTAAACGACGCCGGAGAGGGTAATGCTCCGGCGCAGCTCTCGGAAAGGTGAGTGATATTTGTGAAAAAATCCGTTAAGCTTATAATCTTTGCGGTAATTGCCGCCGTACTTGTCGGCGCGTATCTGCTTGTGCTTAATATGAATAATGATTCGTCGGAGGATGCGGATACTATCTCCGCCGAAACTATCAGCATAGACAG
>CAZSUR010000017.1:9369-14342 GCA_964610075.1 uncultured Lachnospiraceae bacterium | reverse complement strand
AGCGGCATTGTCGGTCTTGAAGATAACGTCCGACTCCACGTCCTCCGAATAGAGGATGCCTGAAAGAAAAGCGCGCTTACAGCATCTGTGCTTTATATTTATCTCACTTAATTCGGTTTTGGTTTTTTGTGAAAATGATTCTACCATCATATTCCTCCCAAACTGATCACCGGAAAGCGGTTACTTATCACCGATAAATTTTTTAACAACATCCCGATTTACAAGGGATACGTGCACTCCGTCACGCGCAAGCGCCTCGCGCAGTCTGCTCGCAAAGGCGACCGAGCGATGCTTGCCTCCGGTGCATCCGAACGCCACGGTAAAGCGACGTCTGCCGTCGCCATGGAAGGTCGGTATCAGAAATCTGACCATATCCTCGATACGGTTGTAATACTCGTTTGCGACCTCGCTTGAAAAAACATAGTCGGATACCGGCGCATCAAGTCCGGTGAGCCCTCTGAGCGACTCGACGTAGTAGGGATTCGGAAGCGAGCGCAGATCGAATATCATATCGGCGTCGGCAGGCGCGCCGTATTTGAAGCCGAACGACATACAGTTGACGGCAAAGCCGCCCTTTCTGTCCTCGTATATCGCGCCTATCTGCTCGCGGAGCTGCGATACCGAGCTTGAGGTGGTATCTATCACGTAATCGGCTCTGTCGGCGGCTCCGGACAGCAGCTTTCGCTCCTCCTCTATCGCGCGAAGAAGCGGCAGCGCCTCATTTGCACGCGACATGGGATGTATCCGCCGCGTTTCCTTATATCGGTTCAAAAGCACCTCGTTTGAGGCATCCATAAACAGCACCGTACATACGCAGCCCTCTTTTTTGAGCGTGTCAAGCTCGGAATAGAGCGCGTCGAAATCGGTTTCTCCGCGCATATCGGCAACGAAAGCGATGTCCGTTCTGTTTGTCCCTTTATCCTTTGACATAGACACTATATTCGGGATAAGCTCGATCGGCATATTGTCTATGCAATAATACCCCATATCCTCAAGGATATCTGCCGCAACCGATTTTCCGGCACCGGACATACCGGTAATAACAACTATATTCATACCCTGCCCTTTATCTTCCGCTCGGTATATACTGCATTTCGCATTCTATCTCTATACCGAATTTTTCTTTTATTACCGCCTTGATATGCTCGATCAGGCACAGAACGTCGTCGGAGGAGGCTCCTCCCTTGTTCACGATAAAGCCTGCGTGCTTTTCGGACACAGCAGCTCCGCCGATACGATATCCCTTAAGCCCCGCCTCCTCGATCATCTGACCGGTGTAGCGACCGGGATAGCGCTTGAAAACGCTGCCGGCGCTCGGCTCACCGAGCGGCTGCTTTTCGGCTCGTCTCGTCATATAATCGTCCATGAGGCGCTTGATCTCGTCGGCATCGCCGTATTCAAGCTTGAAAAGCGCCGATACAACGATAAGCTCGCGCTCGAATACTATCGAATGGCGATACGCGAAGCTCATATCACGACAGGGTATATCGACCGTCTCGAGCGTTTCGACGTCAAGGCATCGCACGCTGTCTATGACGTCGGCTATCTCTCCGCCGTATGCTCCTGCGTTCATGCATACGGCTCCGCCGACGCTTCCCGGGATGCCATATAGAAACTCCGCGCCGCAAAGCGAATTCTTTTGAAAATAGGATGCAAGAGCGGTAAGCGAGGTGCCGCAAAGCGCACGTACCCGATCTCCCTCGGGGGCTATTCCCTTCATCTCGGAAGTGGAGACGATGCATCCCTTATATCCGTCGTCCGCAAAAAGCAGATTGCTGCAGTTGCCGACTATCTTAAATCGAATATCGTTATCTTTAAGTATGGAAATAAGCTCACAAAGCGCCGCCTCCGAGCACGGAAACGCGATAATATCCGCCTCTCCGCCTATCTTGAAGCTCGAATATCCGCTAAGCAGAGTATTTTCCTTGTATTTTATCCTTCCCTCGCTCTGCATATCTCGGAGACAAGAGCGTAAAAGAAGCAAATTATCGGTCACAGAATCAATTCCTTTCAGAATAAAAGTGCCGCAGCACTATCGGTTGAACTCGGAGAGCATCTCCCTTGCGGTATCAAGAAGGGTATCGGTGATATGATCTCCGCCCATAATAGAGGCAAGCTCGGTTATTCTGCCATTCTCGTCAAGCGGACGAACGGAGGTCGTAACTCTGCCCTCCGACTCGGACTTTTCGATCTTGAAATGGTGATTTGCAACCGAGGCTATCTGCGCAGAATGTGTGACGCATATTACCTGGGAATACTTCGATATCTCGCGAAGCTTTATACCTATACGTTGGGATATTCTTCCCGACACACCGACATCGACCTCGTCGAATATCAAGGTCGGCATCATATCTCTTTGAGCGATAATGCTCTTTATGGCAAGCATTACGCGCGAAAGCTCTCCGCCGGAGGCGATTCTGCCGAGCGGCTTCGGAGGCTCTCCCTTGTTTGCGGAGAAAAGAAACTCCACACGATCGGAGCCGTTTTTCGTGTACTTCACGGCACCCGAGGAGGTGTGCTCCTGCTCAAAATTCACCTTAAACGAGGCGTTTGCCATACCGAGGAAGGAAAGCTCCTCCTCGATGCGACGCTCAAGCACTTCGGCGGAGGAGCATCTCGCATCGTGCAGAGCCGACGCCTTCTCGGCTGTTGCCTTCTCGGCTGCGATGTATTCTTTTTTAAGCTTTTTCACCGTGTCATCGATGCACTCAAGCTCGCCGAGCTTCTGTGCCGCATCGTCACGGAAGCGCAGTATCTCGTCGATATCCGAGCCGTACTTGCGTTTAAGCTTCTCTATCGCATCAAGACGGCTCTCGATGCGGTCAAGGCTCTGCGCCGGATCCTCGGGGATATCCTCGCACAGCGAATTTACGCTCAGCGCTATGTCCTCCATATCGTATCTGAAGGAGCTCAGCTTTTCTATATACTCATCCGCCTCGGGAATATAGTCCTTCAGCCGCTCGATTGATTCGATGGCGCTCTGCACCATCGTTACTGCCGCCGTGCCCGCATCATTGCGGTAAAGCGAGTGATATACCGTCGAAACGCTCGAAGAAAGCTTATCAAGATCGCGTATCCTCATACGCTCTCCCTCAAGCTTTTTGTCCTCGTCGCGCTTAAGCTTTGCCTCGTCGATCTCGGCTATCTGGAATTTGAGTATATCTACCGTGCGCTCGCTTTCCTTTGCGTCGCGCGATGCCTTTATAAGTCGCTCGCGGATCGAAGAAAGGCGCGTATATTCGGCGTAATACGCTGAATATACGGCATCGTTATCCATAAACTCATCGAGAAAATATATATGCTTGTCAGCAGAAAGAAGCTGCTGATTGTCATGCTGTCCGTGTATCGTTATAAGACAGGCTGCCGCCTCACGCAGGGTAGCTATCGGAACGGGCGAGCCGTTTATCCTCGCCTGCGTTCTTCCGTCCGCGTGAAGGGTACGCTGTATGTATATGCAGCCGTCCTCCTCCGTCTCTATTCCGAGCGGAGAGAGCTGCGCCGCAAGCTCATCGTTTATATTCGAGAAAACAGCAGATACGAGTGCGGTATTCTCTCCGCTTCGGATGATATCTCTTGAAAATCTTCCGCCCAAAAGCAGATTTACCGAGTCGATTATAATAGATTTTCCGGCGCCGGTCTCACCGGTCATTACGCTAAAGCCGGAGTCAAAATCAACGTCCGCCCGTTTTATTATCGCGATATTCTCCAAATGCAAAACCGAAAGCATACGCACACCTCCCTGTCCTAATGTTTTTATCTTTCGTTTATATCAGTTTTCTATGCGCAGGATATGTCTGAACTTGCCCACAAGCTCGAGCGCCGTCTCGACGTCGCGCATGAGGACGAATATGTTATCGTCTCCGGCGATGGTGCCGACAATCTCATTCCAGCCCATTCCGTCTATCGCGGCGGCGGCTGCCTGTGCCATTCCCGAATAGGTTTTCAACACGACGAAGTTGTTTGCATAATCGACCTTTACCACCGTCTCGCGTATTATATTCCGGTATTTTGCCGATATACGCATCTCATCGCGTGCGGAGAGTGCATATTTATACTTGTGATCCTCGGTTGCAACCTTTACAAGCTTAAGATCCCTTATATCACGTGATACCGTTGCTTGAGTTACCTCAAAGCCTGCCTTTTTCAGTTTTGCAATAAGCTCATCCTGCGTCTCTATATTATACTCGTTTATTATCT
Organism: uncultured Lachnospiraceae bacterium; assembly: GCA_964610075.1. Taxonomy (GTDB): domain Bacteria; phylum Bacillota; class Clostridia; order Oscillospirales; family CAG-272; genus CAZSUR01. Next base: position 10,145 of record CAZSUR010000017.1, on the reverse strand, counting down.
CTATTATTTTATTATGTCTCTTATATTTCACGACGGCACCCCTTTAAAAATTTATAATCACATACGTTTTTCTGACATTTTTTTGTTAAGTGTATCGAAAAACGGGCTGAACTCGTTTTTCGTATCTCTTTTCATGCGTATAAGCTTCAACTTCATATCGGATTTTTTGACCGAGACCGATTCTCCCGGAAGAATGAGAGCGTTTTCCGCTCCGTCAACGCTGAGACACATAGGTGTCGGCTCCTCGCAGAGATTTTTCACCTCGATGGTCGAATCGGGCGAGAATACGATGGTGCGCGCTCCGAGGGTCTGGGGGCATATCGGAACGGTTGAGATGCACTGGAGCGACGGATCGAGAACCGGCCCTCCGGCGGACATCGCGTATGCGGTCGAGCCGGTCGGCGTTGAGATTATAAGCCCATCGGCGCGGTATACGCCAACAGAATTTCCGTTACAGGAAAGCGAGAATTCGGTGATGCTTCCGCCGTTCTTTCTGGTTATCACGGAATCGTTCAACGCATGGTAAACGATAGTCTCCTCGCCGTTTTTCACGCTCACGTCAAGCATCATGCGCTCCTCGTAGAAATAGCTGCCGGATATAAGGCTTGCAAGGCACGCGGTGTCCTCAAGCTCGAGCTCCGCAAGATAGCCCACCCTGCCGAGGTTGACTCCGAGCATCGGGATATCCTCACGCGCCGCGCGGTGCGCCGCACGGATTATAGAGCCGTCACCTCCGAGCACGAGCAGAACGTCCGGACGCACGTCCGTTTGAAAGT
>CAZSUR010000017.1:0-9359 GCA_964610075.1 uncultured Lachnospiraceae bacterium | reverse complement strand
TTCGGTGAGATATACAGCTCGCAATCGTAGCCGCCAAGCACGTCTATAAACTCAAGCGTGTGCTTAAAGCCGGGGTCTTTTTTCGGGTTAGTCAGCAATTCTATTTTCAAGGCAGCACACCTCCAAGCCGTGGTTGTTCTTTGCATTTATCCGCTTCGGTTTTCGCTTATCCGATCTGTTTTTCGTTTTTCAGAGCTGTTTTTCGGATATGTTTAAGTTGAACAGATCCGTTTTTTTGAGCGGATCCGGTTTTTGCATTTATTTGCGTCGGTTTTTCAGGCTTTCCGCAAGCTCACACAAGAACTCGCAGCCCGGATATTTTGATATAGCCGAAACCGCCGCATCGGTGAGACGGTCTATCTCCGCTATCGCCTCCACCTCGCTCATAAACGAGAGGAAGGTGGATTTTTCCTCTTGATCACGGTCGAGTATGTCATCCTCTATCTGGAACGCAAGACCGACCGAGCGCGCGTATACCGATGCGGCGTCGTACCGCTCGTCACCCTCGCACACTCCTGCCGCAAGGCATCCGAGAAGGCAGGCTGCGGATATGAGCTTGCCGGTTTTAAGCTGCTGCATATAGACCATATCGTCATAGCTTCTTCCGCCGGCTTCGCATATGAGATCGAGCTGCTGTCCGCCGATCATACCGTATCTGCCGGCGCAATTGGAGAGCAGTCTCACCGCCATAAGCGATATTTCCGCCGGGACGTGAGCGTTCGAGGCAAGCAGCTCGACGCCTGGGGTCAGCACCGCGTCTCCCGCAAGGAGGGCCGTGGCCTCTCCGTACACCTTGTGGTTCGTTGGCTTTCCGCGGCGCATATCGTCGTCGTCCATGCAGGGAAGATCATCGTGTATAAGCGAATAGGTATGTACAAGCTCGACCGCACACGCGAACGGGAGCACAGCCTCCTCCTTTGCTCCGAAAAGCTCAGCAAAGGCGAGCGTGAACACGGGACGCAGGCGCTTTCCGCCGGCGGATGCGCTGTAACACATCGAATCGAACAGCTCGGGGAAGCGCTCGTCCGGCTCACCTATATATTTTATTATCTCGGAATCCACAGATTCACATTTAAGCTTCATTTGTTCCGAAAGGTTTCTGCTCATATTCACCATCCTGATTTTTGGTTAATATTTTTATCTTCTGCTCGGCTGTGTCAAGCTGCTTTCCGCAGAATTTGACCAGCGCAACCCCCTCTTCAAACATTCCGAGCGAGCTGTCAAGCGGAGTCGTACCGCTTTCAAGCGAACGAACGATCTCTTCAAGGCGCTCGAGCGCCGTTTCAAACGTAACGTCTTTGTTTTCCATCATTCTTTTGCTCCTTTAAAATCATTCGGGGATATCTCCCGCTTTTCGGTAACGTTTCCGGATATCTCACCGTCAGCCGTTCTGAAAGCGAAGCTTTCTCCCACCTCTACCTGACTGATGCTTTTTATTATATCGCCACGCGAATCGTACGCAACCGAGTAGCCGCGCGATATTATCTTCAGCGGATTCACCGCGTCAAGCAGCGAAGCCGAGCGCGCATAGCGCGAGCGCTTCTCCGACATTATCAGCTTCACCGACGAATCAAGTCTGCGTATATATGTGAGCAGAGCCATGCGTCGATCGTCTATAAAGTTTTGCGGAGCCGTCATCACCCGACTGCCCGAGAGCCTTTCAAGCGAGGCTCTGCCCTGCTTTATCCTGTGCATGATAAGCAGTTCCATGCGCCCGATGATGTTGTTCACCTTACGTTTCAGCTCAAAGGTATCGGGGACGGCTATCTCTGCCGCGGCAGACGGTGTCGGTGCGCGTCTGTCTGCGGCAAAATCGCATATTGTAAAATCGGTCTCGTGACCGACCGCCGATATTACCGGTATGGACGAAGCGCGCACGGCGCGTGCAAGCGCCTCGTTGTTAAACGCCCAAAGATCCTCTATCGAGCCGCCTCCGCGCCCGATTATTATAACGTCGACGTTTCTTTCCGAGTTGAAATACCGAAGTCCCTCGATAAGCTGCTCAGGTGCTCCGTCACCCTGTACCAGCGATGGGAAAAGAAGGAGCCGCGCATACGGAAATCTTCTTCCGGTAACGTTTATCATATCTCGCACCGCGGCGCCCGTGGGCGAGGTGATTATTCCTATCCTCGTCGGTATCTTCGGAAGCGGCTTTTTTAAATCCGCTCTGAAGAGCCCCTCCGCCTCAAGTCGCTTTTTTAGCTGCTCAAAGGCGATATAAAGCGCTCCCACTCCGTCCGGCTCCATCGAATCGGCATAAAGCTGATACTGACCGTCCTTTACGTATGCGGAAACTCTGCCGTGGATTATGACCTTCATTCCGTTCTCCGGAATGAATTTAAGCTTGGACGAATAAGACTTAAACATTATCGCGCGTATAAGCCCTGCCTCGTCCTTCAGCGAAAAGTAGAAATGTCCGGTCTTATAGTGATTGGTAAAGTTTGATATCTCTCCCTTTACTGTTATATCGCCAAGCCGCGGATTCGAGTCTATTATATGCTTTATATACTCATTAAGCTGACCGACGGTAAACACCGTCGCGGAATCGTTATTCAGACCCATGTTCAGCCTCCCATTTAAGTTTTGCGAGTATGGCTATGCCTGCCGCGTTGTCGCAGGAATATTCGGGGGCGGCAAAGTACGCATCGAAATGCTGACTTAAGTACTCCTGCAATATACGGTTGCTCATCACGCCGCCGGCATACACCACCGGAAGGGAGGGATAAGCCGAGAGCACGTTGCTTGTCATTTCAAATATAGTATTCTTTACGAATTCTATCGTATAAGCGGCGATTCGCTCCGCCGTCTCGCCGACCGAGATAAGGCTCTCTGCCTTGTTTTCAAGCCCGGAGAGATTGCAGTCAAATCCACGCACGCAGGTCTTTGTCGCACCGAGCCCTTTTGCATCCGCTCCGCGCGCAAGCGTCTCAAGCGCAGCTCCGCACGGGAAGCCCAAGCCCAGCCGCACGCCTATGCGGTCGATCGCCTTACCGGCGCTTATATCAAGCGTTCCACCGAGCTTCGTTACCCTGCCTCCGCTTGAAAGCAGGATCTCGGTCGTTCCGCCCGATACGTGAAAGCCGATATAATCCTTGTCGTACAGATCGAGCCTTCCGCAGGAGTAAAGAGCCGCCGCAAGATGCCCCTCCTGATGAGAAAAGCGATACAACGGTATATCGAGCACAGTTGCTGCGGTTTTAGCCGTCGCTACTCCGCAAAGGAAGCATGGCATATACGAGCCCTCGACGTCGCGCGGTCTGCTTGACACCGCAACGGCTTGATATCCGCCTCCGCTAAGGTCTAGCTCGTCCATTAATTCCGGCAGAGCAACGGTGTGTGCAAACACCGCGTCGCTCTGGCGAAGTCCGCGCTCACCCTCCTTCACGTGAAGGAGCCTGCGTATATTTCTGACTATACGACCATCCTCGCATACGGCGACGGAGGTCGTATAGTTGCTTGTATCTATTCCGATAAATCTATTCATTTATCCTCTTTCAAGCCCTCGGCTGCAGCTATCGAATTAAGCACTCCGTTTATGAATTTCGGGGATTTGTCGTAATCGAAGGTCTTTGCAAGCTCGACAGCCTCGTTTATCGAGACCGTGAACGGGATATTTTCCTCGTACAGCATCTCGTATACCGCTATACGCATCACCGCAAGCGATACCTTCGACATTCTCTCGGTCTTCCAGCCTATCGCGTGCTGTCTTATCTTTTCGTCTATCTCCTCGAGGTGTGCGTTCACTCCGTGCACCACCTTGTCAAGGTAATCGTCGTTATCAATATCCCTGCACAGCTTTGCAAGCTCGTACTGAGAGTTAACATCGTACGTATTATCGTAAAATTCCTTTTCAAATATAAGCTCAAGAGCTGCTTTTCGGGCTGTTCTTCTGTCCATTTTCAATTCTCCCGGCGCAGAAAATCGTTTGTTCGCGCCATTAACGTAATAATTTTGTTTTTTGCCTAAAATATATCACTTTATTATATCTTTTTTCAAAGCAAATGTCAACCGCAGAACGGATATATTTATGCACATAAACGTATATTTATAAATTAAATTTCAAGCTCTCGAAATGAGTCGCAAAAATACGCTCTCCGCCGCCGCAGACATAGCCGCAACCGAGCTCGCAGCCGGGCACGTGCTCCGCGGTGATGTCGTCGCCCCATCGCTGTATGGAGGAAACTGTACCGAGCCAAACACCGACGCATCCACCGTGTGGCAGGAGCAGCACCGCACTTGATATACTCGTATATCGGCACCGGCACCAGCCAAGCGCCGTTGCGCTCGATCCCGACGGCTGTGCGCTCGTTCGCATACGCTCTGTCGCATCGCGCAAGCTGACTATTTCTGCAACACGTGGCTGTGACAAGGTGAAAAAACACGCATACCGCAAAAAAGCGATTGAAAAATCTCGCACTTTGTGCTACAATGGTAGTTAACACGACTTAAAACGAAAAAGTAAAAGAAAGGCAGCCCGCACAAACGGGCTCGGTAGCTTCGATGAATAAAATCAAAAAGGTCTTTTATTATTGGATATTCCCTGCTTCGTTCTGCTCGCTTCTCGCGGCGTTCGCCATGGCTGCGATAGCTCAGGCGGGCAAGGTCACGGAAACAACCCCCGTGCTGACGCTAAGCGGTCTTTCGCTCATTTCCGCATTCTGCTTTCTCATAACGCTCGCCACCTGTATATTCAGAGTGAAAAAGCTTTCGTTCTTGCTGAAGCTCCTCATTCACTTTATCGGATGCATAGTATCCTTTGCACTGACCTTCCTCGTCGTCGGCGGATACTACAAGAACGGCAAGGGAGCGTTTTATATACTTATGCTTGCCGTTATCATATACTTTATAATAATGGCGATATGTCTCGCGGTGCGCGCGATCATCCGTGCCACCGACAAGGACGACGAAAAGTACGAGAGTCAGTTTTAAGAATCAAGTTAGCAAAGCAGGTAAAAGATGAAAAACAACAAATCAACTCAAAAGGAAAAAGGCACCGGAGGAAATTCGATATTTATCCTGATGGTGGCGCTTCTGATAGCAGCGGTGCTGCTCAGCATAGTTTCGTATCGCCTCGAGCTTAAAAACTCGGTGCTGACCGCGGCGGTGATATCCGACGATATCTCGCTTCCCGAAATAACGCTGCCCGAGGGCGAGCGTTAAGCCTTATATCCAAAGCTGAAAAACGCCTGCTTCTTGTAAAAGCAGGCGTTTTTTATGAAAGCAGATTTTTTGCATATAAAAGCATCAGCCGCGGAAGCTTTTTTCGCGGCTGATCGTTTTTTGTTTTATCTTCGCGCTTGCGTTTTCCCGAAAGCGCTTATCTTCTCGCAAGTGAAAGCCTCTCCGCCTCCGAGCGAACGATATCCCTCTCGCAGAACGGCACCTTTTCGCCGCGGATGAGCTGATAGTCCTCGTGTCCCTTGCCGCAAAGGAGCAGAACGTCTCCCTCCTCCAGCATATCAACCGCATATCTCACAGCCTTTTCTCTGTCCGGCATCGCGATATAGCTTGAAAATCCGGGGCTGAAGCCCTCGACCACCTCCGAGATGATCTTCTCCGGAGCCTCGAAATCGGGATTATCGTCGGTCACGATAACGTAATCGGAGCACTCCTCCGCCGCCGCTGCAAGCCCATGGCGACGTATCTGCGACTTACCTCCGACAGCGCCGAAAAGCGATATGAGCCTGCCTCGCCGTACGCTTTGGCGCATATGCTCGCGTATAGCCTGCAAAAGTGAGCGCAGACTGACCTCGTTGTGCGCGTAGTCTATTACGATATCTGCATAAGGGAGGACGTCCACGCGCTCGCATCTTCCGCGAACGTACGCCCTCTCAAGCGTGCTTTTTATAACCTCACCCGGCACTCCGCACTCGTTTGCGGCAGCGGCGGCAAGCAGAGCGTTCTGCACGCTGTATATTCCCGGATACGGGATAGAGAGCGAGATATCAAGCGCTCCGGCAATGTCAAAATCCATACCGAGGCGAGCAGAGCTGCGTATATGCTCGGCACGATAATCTCCACGCTCCGAGCTTGAAGCCGACACCACCCTGCCCCGAGCGCAGGATGCCATATACTCCGCCGCAGGATCGTCTACGTTAAGTATCGACGTCTTTGAGTTTGAAAATAACATACCCTTGCATCTTCTGTAATCCTCAAGATCCGGATGCTCGGTCGGAGATATGTGATCAGGCGAAAAATTCGTAAAAAGTCCTATATCAAAGTTAATACCGTGCACGCGATTAAGTTTATACGCCTGGGAGGATACCTCCATCACCAGGTGCGTTACGCCCTTGTCCGCAAGCTCGCGGAAGGTGCGGTGCAGGGTTATGCTGTCCGGCGTCGTGTTCGGGATATACCGCACCTCGTCGCCGTATTCGATGCCGTTGGTACCGATCGAGGCGGTAGCATATCCTCCGGCTGTAAGCAGAGCTCGCAAATAGGACGCAACGGTCGTCTTTCCCTTTGTCCCGGTGATTCCGATAAGCGTGAGCTCCCTCTGCGGATGACGATAGAAGGCGTCCGCGAGCTCCGCCATAAACACGGTCGTATCATGGCAGATGAGCTGTACTGCATCGGACGGAAGCTCAAGTCGATGCTCTGCCGCAAAAACGCGGCAGCCTGCCTCGTATGCAGACGCGGCAAAATCATGTCCGTCGCTTTTTGAGCCGCGGATGCATATAAATATACTGCCCTTGTGCGCGCGGCGCGAATCAAAGGTGATATCCTCGATTGGAGAATCGGATATCTCGCCGTTATATATGTCTGAAAGCAGCTCGCTTAAGCGCATCTTCATCAACTCCGATTTATAATTTATCCGTCATCTCAAGCCATCGGCTCGAGAGGCTGCTTTCCGCAAGCCCTGATGGTGCTTTCGGCAAGCACCTCCATCGAATCCACGTATCTGTCGTCAAGCTTATACTCGCGCTTGACAAGCGAAAGCTCGGTGCAGCCGAGTATTACGCAATCGCAGCCTGAGCTCCAAAGAGAGTCGGCAGCGTGCGAAAATTCGGAAAGCGACGGCGTCTTTCCCCGCTTTACGCTTTGATAGATAATATCCATTACCACCCTCTGCGAGTCGGCATCGGGCAGAGCGAAATCGAGCCCGTGCTCGGTCAGCTTCATCTGATAGGTGCTTGTATCAAGCGTACCGTCGGTAGCCATAATACCCACCTTTTTATAGCCTCGGAGTGTGCAATATTTCACAGTCTCCTCTATAATATTCAGCATCGGAACGTCGATCGCCCGACTTATCTCATCAAAGAAATAGTGTGCGGTGTTGCACGGCATAACGATAAGATCAGCTCCGTACTCCTGAAGCTTTACCGCCTCGCTTATCATAACGTCAAGCGGATTTTCATCAGATCGTCCGAGGATATACGCAGTTCTGTCCGGCGTTGTAGCACGGCTGCTTATAACCATATCAATATGATCCTGATCGCAAAGCGCCTTTGTGCGAGTCGTCAGAAGCTCGTAAAAATAAACGGTCGCGGCAGGCCCGAGCCCACCGAGAACTCCGAGCAATTTTGATACTGCCATCAATTTTTACCTTCTTCCGGAGGATAATATTTCGCAAATTTCTTTTTGTGGCGATATTCGTGCATGAGCACGTACGCATACCGCTTGAGGTTTCCTTTGAGATCGAAGCGGTATCTCATCGAAGAATATGCCCGTCCGCTGCGCTTGCACGCCTTCACGCGGTCGAAAAGCTCCTTTGAAACGTGCTGCTTTACGATAGAATCGGGGATATATCTCCAATATATCTCGCGGCGGTTCACCACCGTCTCGCTTGACGGGATATGCATTATCTTATCCTCGACCGCAAGCTTTGCGATATTGTTTCCGGATGCGGTAACATAGTAGTTCGAGCGTCCCTGGCGGACGTTTATCTCGAATGCTCTGAAGCTCCGGTCGCGCGAGTCGTATTTTATATCGAAATTCGCAAAGCCGACAAAGCCGATATCCTCAAGAAACACCTTAAAGGGTGCAAGCAGCTCGTCGTTCTCCTCGGTGATTATCGCGCAGTGATTACCGAGCCCCTTCGGAGTATGCTCCTCCAAAAGAACGTGACCGAGGCACATCATACGCACCTTTTTATCCTCTCCCGAGTAGGCTGTCAGCACGTACATCGAGCTGTCGTCGCCCGGGATCATATCCTGTATTATCAAGCTGTCCGGATATCCTGCGTTGAATATCGAATCTATTATACCCTGCGCCTCGTCCTTTGATCTTGCGCGGTATACCTTCTTCATTCCGTCGAACGGGCACTTCCAATAGGAGGCGCTCACCGCCGGCTTGATTATGACCGGATATCCGTACGGAGAATCGAAGCTTTTACTGTTTTCTCTTGTTATAACGGTAGTTTTCGGGTACGGGATGCCGTATTTTTCGCAGAATCGGTAAAACTCCGCCTTGTTTGTAAGTTGCTCGAGCAGCTCAAAGTCGATATACGGCACGGCATAGTATTCGGAGAGCTTGTCCTTGTACTTCGAGATGAGCTCCACGTATTCGTCGGTGCAGCCGTGAAGTATCAACGCACGGTCGCGATTCTTCTCCGCATAATCGGAGAGCACAGATATGAGCACCTCGGGATCGTCAAGCCGCTCCACCGCCGTAAAATCAATTATCTTTGTATTCATCGTCGCACCGATCGCATACTTACCGAACGCGCGAGTTCTTACTCCATACTGCTCGTGATATGCTCTTGCAACGTTATAGCAGTTAAGATCTGCGCCAAGCAGCACAGGCTGTATCTGCTTTTCCATAAAATCACCGCCTTTTGTTCTGTCAGCCGGGAGCCTTCAGGACTCCTTTATAAAGAATCGCTCGTACCAAACGAGGAATACAAGCACCGTCCATATCTTTCTCGCGTTATTCTTCGCACCGCTCTTATGCTCGTCGAGCAGCTTCATCAGCTTGTCGGTGTCAAAAAACTCGCTTGCGTAATCGGCTGTAAAATATCCCTTTGCAAGGTCGTAGTATTTATCCTCCCTAAACCAATATCTTATCGGCACGGGGAAGCCTACCTTTATGCGATTCGCCCACTCATCGGGGAGTATACGGTTTGCGGCACAGCGCAAAACGTATTTGGTATTTATTCCGTTTATCTTATATTCGTGCGGTATCGTCTGCGCCTGAGCCATTACCACCTTGTCAAGGAAGGGCACGCGCAGCTCAAGCGAATGAGCCATGCTCATCTTGTCAGCCTTGAGCAGTATATCTCCGCACAGCCAAAGATTGAGGTCGAGATACTGCTTCTTCTCAAGCTCGGTCTTATCCTTCACGCGCTCGTATATCGGAGCGGTGACGCTTTTCGGCACGGGGCCGCATCTGTACGGCTCGGTAAGTACGTCCACGGCATC
>CAZSUR010000016.1:1051-15302 GCA_964610075.1 uncultured Lachnospiraceae bacterium | reverse complement strand
GTTGTCAAGCTTGTAGTGAGCCGCAAACATTGCAACCTCCCATACCTGACCCTCCTCGCTCTCACCGTCGCCGAGGATTGTGTAGACTCTGTACGAGTCATTCGAGATCTTGCCGGAGAGCGCCATTCCGCAAGCGGCGGAGATGCCGAGTCCGAGAGATCCGGTTGACATATCAACTCCGGGAGTGCCCTTCATATCCGGGTGTCCCTGGAGATAGCTGTCTATCGTTCTGAGTGTTTTAAGGTCGCCTTTCGGTATGTAGCCCTTCTGTGCCAGAACCGAGTAAAGTGCGGGAGCGGTATGTCCCTTTGAAAGCACCAAGCGATCTCTGTTTGCGTCCTTGGGGTTCTTCGGATCGACGTTCATCTCCTCGAAATAGAGATATGTCAGAATATCCGAGATAGAAAGCGAGCCGCCGGGATGACCGGAAGACGCGCTGTGTACAGCTTCAAGTGCGCCGAGCTTAACGTCGGCAGATATGCGCTCAAGCTCTTTTATACGTGCCTGTTCCATGCAGTATTCCTCCTGAATATAACATAAGCGACGGGTGTCGGAGCTTGCGGCTTGCACCTTTTGCTTATAAAATCGTCATACAAGCTATATTGTATATTTTTTTGCATCTTTTGTCAATGTTTTATCCCCCGTCCGGACGAAAAAGTTGTTTTGCTCCGCCTTTTTTCGCGCGTCCGCGCGTCTTTATCGTGAGAATGAAAAGAATGAGGGTAGGAAACAGCATATTTGCCGTGAATATAAGCGGCTTGCACTCGCTCGCATTTATAAAACATATCGCCGCGGTGAGAGAGTAGAGAGTGAGCGACGAGAGATGCGGATGCTTTTGCACCCTCCGGCGGATATTGCGCGGCAGAGCCGACGAAATCAGCCTTTTTCCGCCGAAAAGGAGCAGTATTATCCGTATCGCGTACGCCGCCGACATATTCAGCTCGAGCAGAGGCTCTATATTCAGCTCTCCTATAAGCTGTACCGAGAAATCGGCGGGATATTTAAGCATCGAGAGCTGTATCGGGCCTATCATCGCCTGATCGCGCACGGCGCCGAGTATAAAAGCCGCGGCGGCGAGCGCTCCGCCGAAAAGGAAGGCTCTGGCGCGTATACCGTGATGCGCTCGAACAAGCGGTATGCTGCAAAGCTCCTCGGAGGAAGCCGAGGCGACGGCGTTGGCGCGCGGCGTGGCGGCTCCTGACGCTTTGCTTACGGCGTGATCGAAAATCGCAAGAAAAAGCACGCAATCTCCGAACGGTACAAGCGCTGCCGGCACGGCTCCGGATATTACGGCTGTGCCGCCGCCCTCAAGCAGCGGAAGAAAGCTGTCGGTGCATCCCATATCGCTTGAAAAGAGAAGCACTACGATTATCGACGGGATAAGCAGCACGAGCAGCTCGGACAGCCTGCCAACCGCCTTCAACCCGAGCCGGCAGGCGTAGATGCATACCAAAAGCAGGATCGCGGCAAATATCTGCCATGCGGTGTCGGGGAGGGCGGAGGTGTGCCAGAACAGGCTGTAGCTGCGCAGACATATTGCGGCTCGGAATATAAAATATATCCCGAAAAAGAGGGATATGCAACGGCCGCCGACATCTCCGAAGCAGAAGCGGAGCATCGAGTCAAGCGAGCGGCAAGCCGCCGTGTCGGCGCAGGCGGCGATGCGTGTGTAGCAGAGCATGAGGGTCATGCCAATGGCACATCCCACCGTTACCGCGAGCCAAAGACATCGCCCGGAGCGATATATATCCGCGCATTGAAGCGTTCCGCTGTATATGAACAAAAAGGTGAGAAAGAAAAGCTGGAGCCCGGATATTTTGTTTTTGTTATCTGCACCTGCCATGGCTTACCCTCCCTTTATCCGTTCTGCTCGCCAATCCTTTTCAGACCGCTTCCTCGCATCGAAAAATCCGAGTTTATCCTAATCTCACGCGGAGCTTCATCTATCCTTCGGCGGAAAAGGAAGGCGTTTATGCCGCATACGTCCCCGTATTCCTCCCCAAGCTCAAGCGCTGTCTGCATACATTTCGTGAGCTGCTCGGATATCGCCGCCTCCGCATCATCCTCACGCCCGGGCGATACCTCCTTTACGGTGAAGCTGCCGCGCAGGGATATCGTCAGGATCCCGTCGCTGAGGGATAGCTTACACCTTGCGCGCTCGAGCACCGCGCCAAAGCCTCCGGCGGTGACGGCGATGCCGTCGGCGGAGTCGTTTGCGAGCGCTATCCCCATCTCCGCCATGCCCGAGACGCTACCGGAAAACTCGCCGCTCGGTGAGTATATCGCGAGCCCGGATGGGACGGCTCTGCCGTCCTCTCCATGGACGAGTTGCCGCAGTATCACCGGCTCGAGCCCCTCGCTTGCGCGCGATAGCACGCAAAGAAGTCGATTGCATCCGAATCGTTCGGCGGATATATGCTCGACTGCTGAGCTGTCGCGCAGGAGTGCGTGCTGCAGCTCCTCGGCTGAGGCTTCTCCGGCACACAGCACGCGACTTTTGAGCATGGTCTCGCGCTCGCGCAGGGCGAAATCGAAGAAATCGAGCACCGTGTCACGGCTGAGAGAGGGCGAGAGTATATAGATACGCACCGTTTTAAAAAACAGCCTGCCTCCTGCGGCTTGGCCTATCGCGTCTATCGCCTCCGTGATGCTTTTGGCATCCTGCGAGTATACCTGCCCGTTTATCGTTGCGCTGACGCGCACGCCAATCGCGCTTGGATCGAGCCCGAGCTCGGTGCAGTATCTCACTCTTGCCGGATCGTAGAAGCCGCAGGAGGTGAGTGTGAGGCATAGCACGAATATGCCAAATCCGAGCGCGCGACATATCCGCCGTTTGCGCGGATTATTATGCCTTTCGCTCCGTCGCTTGCGCGGCTTGAGTTTTCGCTCACTTTGCCATTCGTTCCATTGCTTGCACAGCTTGAGATGCGGCTCGCCTCGTTCCTTGTCCTTTCGCTTGTCACGCCGCGTTGCCGGATCCGTTTGCTCGCTTTTACAATATTGCCGCTCTCCGCACGGCTCACTTTGCCGTCCGCTCCATCGTTCGTCAAGCCATAGCCGAAGCCGGTGCCACCGCCGGCTCAGCAATCTGTCAATGCGTAGCTGTTGCTGCGCCTTGATCTGCAATCTGCCAATGCGTATCCGACACGGTTGCCGTCCGTGCTCCTGTCGACCTATCCGCTTCATGCTCTGCCTCGGCTTCGGCGTCGGGTGAGATTCCGTCCGGTTATCTGCGGCGGAGCTTTGTGCATCCGCCAGACGGGCGCCATGACTATCGAATCGAGAAGCTCGGTTGCGGATACCGGCGCGAACGGCGCCATATACGGCACGCCGAACGAGTCGGCGGAGCAGAGCTTTAGCAGCAGCGCGAGGGTAAATATCCCGATCCCGAACAGCCCGAGCAGTCGCGCGCATATCAGCGAAGCGAAGCGCAGAAGTATCTGCAGATTCATATAAGGCGGAGCGATGAAGTTGCATATCGCGGTTATCGCAACGATGATTATCACCGGAGTGCTCGCTATCCCGGCGCTGACCGCACAGTCCCCGAGTATCACGGCGCCGACGATGCCCACCGCGTTGCCGACCGAGCGCGGCATACGCACTCCCACCTCGCGGATTATCTCGAACAGAAGCAGTATGACCACCGTCTCTGTGAATATGGGGAACGGAATGTCCGCACGCGACTCATCTATCCGCATAAGCAGCTCGTACGGCATCACCGTTTGATGAAAATACATGAGTGCTGTGAATATCGCAGGCAGGAATACGGCGATGCACAGAGCGAGAAAGCGCAGACAGCGCACAAAGGTGGCGTAGACGGGATTTTTCGCATAATCCTCGGAGGATTGAAGCGCCTCGGTGAAAAGATAAGGCACGGTCAGCACCACGGGAGAGCCGTCGCACAGTATCGCCACCCTCCCCTCGAGCAGCTTTGCCGCGACCTTGTCCGGCCGCTCGGAGTTGCCCACTGTCGGATAAAGTGCCGCTCCGCTGTCGCTGATATACGCCTCTACCGTTCCCGAGCCGTGTGTTGCGTCGGTATCGATCGAGCGGAGACGGCGGCGAAGCTCCTTCAAGGTGTCCTCACACGCTATCCCCTCGATATACATTATTATCGTGTTAGTTCGGCTGAGCGAGCCTATCGCCATGCTTTCGTATTTCAGCTTCGGAGTTTTTATTATGCGGCGGATAAGCGCGGCGTTGAACGCCGCACTCTCGACAAAGCCCTCGCGCGGGCCGCGTATGACCGTTTCGGTCTCCGGCTCTGATATGCCGCGTGATGCCTCGTTTCGAACGAATACGGCGGTGCATTTCTCCCCGTCGAATATAAGCGCGGCGCCGGAAAGCAGCATATCCATCGCCTCCTCCTCGCGCTCGAGCGCTGCGATCCTGCCGTTTGTCAGTATATCCTCAAGCGGCACGCGCTGCTTGTTTTCCGCAAGAGGGCGCATAATACTTTGAGATATAAAAACTCTGTCGCAGAGATTGTCTATATAAAAAACGGTCAGGCTTCTGCCTGCTCCGAATATGCGGCGCCGCACAAGATCGCCGCAGCCTGAAAAGCGTCTTTCTATGCTTTTCGCCTCCACAAGGCTCCGCCTCCCATCGCTTCATCTTAGAACAAAAAGTAAATTTTTGCGTGTAAACTATTGTGTTCCTTTGAAAAAGATATTATACTATGATTGTCTGCGACGGCTCGCTTTTCACATCACGCGCGCCGGCGGCAGACTATGCTTTTAAAGAAAGGCGAGCTTGAAAATGTACGATTCTTTGAAGAAGATATCGCCGAGAGGTTATCTTAAGCTGGCGATATTCGTTCTGATACTTCTTATAATCGCGACCTTTACACTCTCGTACAGATCGCAAAAGCTTTCGACCGAGCGCTCGGTCGAGACCGAGACGAACACGTATGACGAGAGCGGAGAGATAATCGACGGCAGGATAGTATACGACGTGCCATCAACGGCGGAGCAGAAGTACGATTCTTACGCGGTATATCTGTTCGAATCGGGCGCGGCTGTCGGACGCCGCATGATATACGTTTTTTCCGATTCGGATGATGCGAACACCTTCTACGAGATATACCGAAACGACAGCGTGATGTCGCAGATGGAGCTCTACGACAACATCGTGTTCGTCGATTTCGACATAAGCGCGGAGGATGAGGACAGCTCCTCGCATGAGGTGCGGGCGAACTGCGAATCGCTCGGGTATATCGAGCTTGATAATCACACCATGTTCGATTATCTGCCCAAGCGGCGCTGAACCGTAAAAGCAAAAAGAGGCGATCTCGCATCGGACAACGTCCGGTGCAAGACCGCCTTGTTTGTTTTTGTTGTTTTGTGCCGTTATTCTGCCGCCGTGTCGTGTCGGAGCAGCGACATTACCGCCGCGCAAACGAAATATCCGGCAAACGCGTAGAGCAGCAGCTCCGCGTACGGGGAGATGAGGTATACGTACTCGGACAGCGTTTGCGGCGCGCCGTAGAGGGTGATATCGCTCACCGTTTCGGATATCTCCTGAATAAATCCGGTTATAAGGAATACGAGCGATGCGGTTATGATCGAGAGGTTGATATATCGCGAGACGCTCGGCGTGGAGCTACCCTCACAGCTCACACGTCTGCGGTTGTATATGGCTTTGAGCGCGAGCGTGAGCAGATGTACCGCAAACAGTATCGCCGCCGCGAGCAGAAAGCTTCCGAGCATATACAAAACGTAGTACAGCGTATAGTCTGTCGACGAGGTTATCATCGCGCACGCAAGCGAGCCTGCGTACTGCACAAGCACCGATGCGGCGGAGATGACGTACGCGGTGATGTGGCGTCCCGGACGCTCGAACGAGAATATGCCGTATATCACGAGCGCGTATGCGGAAAAGGTGGAGATTATATTCACAAAGCCTATGATCGAGCTGAATACCACCTCGTAGCCGGCATAGAGAAAGTTTCCTCTTGCGTTATAGGAAAAGAGCGTATCCGCGACGAAGTTATTTAAGAATGGCACAAGAAAAAGGAGGATCGCTATACATATCCTGCTTTTTTTGCCGAGGCGCGGCTTGCTTGAGATAGTTCTGTCCATGGTAATCGTCCCTTTCACTTAAAGGTTAAAAATAGAATCGCATTGATGATATAACTTTTCCGAGAATGTACACGCTGTCGGTGTATATCGGCTCCATCGAGGAGTTCTCCGGCTGAAGCCTGAATCTGCCGTTCTCCTTGTAGAAGGTCTTTACGGTAGCTTCGTCGTCGAGCAGCGCGACGACTATCTCTCCGTTTTCGGCTGCACGGCAGCTTTTTACGATTATTATGTCTCCGTCGAGGATGCCTGCCTCGATCATGCTCTCTCCCTGCACTCGCAGAGCGAAAAGCTGCTCGTTTTCGTAGCGGCGGTTTATTAAGGGAAAGTCGATATATCCCTCGTGATTTTCGGTAGCGAGGATCGGCATTCCGGCGCGCACACAGCCGAGCAGGGGCACTTTTACCGTGTGCTTCGGCTCGGATGCCGCTCCCTCCACGCGCAGGGTGCGGCTTTTTCCGTTTTCCTTGTGGATAAAGCCCTTTGCCTCGAGACGCGCGATGTAGGAGTGGACGGTGGAGGTGCTCTTTATCCCGAGCGCCGACTGTATGTCGCGCACGCTCGGAGAATATCCGCACTCTCGTATCGTCTCGGTTATGTATTTGTAGATCAAAGCTTCTTTTTCGGTCAGCTTGGAGGGATTCATATCGTGAAAGCTCCTTGATTTCGTATTAGGTGGGAGTCCGCCCGATGTGGCGGACGGACGATGTCGATGTCAGCGCCTTTTGTCTCAGGGGAGACGGCTCTTCCGGCTCGCTTGCGCGCGAGTGCTCGCGGCTCATCTTTTTGGACGCGGCTTTTCGAGCCGATCACAGAGCGCGCGGCTTCGCTTGAGCTGCGCGGTGCCCGCGCCTGCGCCATGGATAGGCGCTCGGACAAACTCGTTTGGCGCCGTAGCTTTGCACGAGGCGTGATCGCCGTACGATATAGCGCTCAGATAGTCTCCGGCTCCGCTACGCGTGAATTTGTGCATCACGTCGGGGATGTTTTTGCGCTGGACGGTTGCGTTATAGCTGTAATTGCGGCGCTCGCGTCGATTTTGTGCGTGCTTCGATTTGCAACAGCACGTTTGCGTGCGCCGTGTGTTATACTACGTTGTGTTTTGCTACGTTCGCGGTGCCACGCAGCTTTGTTACATACGCTTAGCCGCGCACATTTTACCGAGAGCACTTGGCTGTGCCGCGCTTATCTTTCGTTCCGTGTACATTTTACCATGAATCCGTGTATCTGGCAAACTTTTGTTCGGATACAAATGTAAACAATTTATGAACTCAAGCCCATAAGACAAGTTCCCGATGCACCGGGCATAGATTTGTACAAGGCGGTGCTTTCGCCCTGCAAATCATCTATTATATCGAGAGGGGACGATCTGTTTTGAGAGGGGTCGATTTTTCCTATCCTGCCGATTACTCGGCGCTTGTTTGCTGCATAAACGAGCTGTGCGAGGCGTATCCGTTCGTGTGGCGCGGCTGTATCGGAAAAAGCACGTGCGGTCGCGAGCTTCCGTATCTGCGGCTCGGTGAGGGGGATAAGCGGATATTGTATATCGGCTGCCATCACGCGATGGAGTGGATAACCTCGTGGATACTTTTAAGATATCTGTACGACCTTGCCGAGGCGTACGCGTCACGCCGTACGTGCTTTGGCGCGGAGCCGGAATATCTGCTTAAAACGCGGAGCATCTACGTTATCCCCATGCTCAATCCCGACGGGACGGAGCTGCAGCAGCACGGAGAGGATAGCGAAAATCCAATGCGTGAGCGACTTATCTCGATGAACGGCGGGAGCGAGGATTTCTCACGCTGGCAGGCGAACGCTCGTGGCGTGGATCTGAATCACAACTACAATTCGGGCTTTGACGAGTACAAAAAACTCGAGGCAGAGGCAGGCATCCTTGACGGAGCGCCTGGAAAATACAGCGGAGCGTTTCCGGAGAGCGAGCCGGAGAGCTCGGCGCTCTGCGCTTTTATCCGTGCGCTGGGTGAGGTGCGGCTGCTTTTGACCTTTCACACCCAAGGGCAGGAGATCTTCGGTGACTGCCGCGGCTACTATCCTCCGCACGGATATGCGATAGGCAGACAGCTTGCGCGCTACTGCGGCTATCGCCTTTGCCGCCCGACGGGAGGTGCTGCGTACGGAGGGCTGAAGGATTGGTATATAGAGGAGTTCGACTCTCCTGCCTATACAATAGAATGCGGCAGAGGAGAAAATCCTCTGCCGATAGATAACGGTATTCTTATATATGCGGAGCTTTGCCGTATGCTGTTCCGCGCTCCACTGCTCGTTTGATGGGCGGCTTGCGGAGACGGCGGCATCGCTGAATGTGCGCTCGGCTGCGAGCCTTGCACTCATCACGCGGTGGCACCTCGCCGGTGTCGTGGTTGAGATTATTTGGTCTCAAAATACGAGTGCTATGCGCTCGCCGTGAGATCCCGATACGTCCTTCTGCGCGTTTTCGTTTGCTCGACAGAGCCGTAGCGCGCGTTCGCTCCGAACTTAATGCGCGGTTACACGCGCCCGGGGCTTTGCCGTTTGCGTATTTCGCGGCTTATCTTGCGACTTTATCTGTCGCTGCCGTCGGCTATCCCCTCGACCAGCTCGCTGTCGAAATCGAGCATCGCAGACAGGATATAGTTGCTGACGTACATTCCCTTGAGCGTGAAGCTGTAACGGCTTCCGCGCTTTTCCATAAAGCCGTTGTCAACATACAGCTTCAGATACTTTTCGTACATCCGCTCGAAGCTGAGCCCGAAAAGTCCGGCGAAAAGGTTCGTATCAAGTCCGTGGCGCAGTCGCATCTGGAGCATTACGTACTCGCCTATCCGTTCACCGCGGCGGAGCTCGTAGTCCTCGGATATGATGCTTGTGCCGGACGACGGATTCTCCATCGCCTCGATATATGCGTGTATGTCGCGCTTGAACGCGAATCTTCTGCCGTTGAGGTATGAGTGAGCGCCGACGCCGAGGCCGAGGTACTCCTCGCAGTTCCAATATTTAAGATTGTGGCGGCATTGATATCCGCGACGTGCAAAGTTGCTTATCTCGTACTGCTTATAGCCGTGCTGCTCGAGCATATCGACGGCGGTGCAGTACATCTCAAACTCGGTGTCCTCGTCCGGGAGGTGCAGGGTGCCCTTGCGCTTCATCTCACCGAATTTGGTGCCGTCCTCGACATTCAGTCCGTAAAGGGAGATGTGCTCGGGTGAAAGCGAGCACACCTTATCGAGCGTGCGGACAAGGGATTCGACCGTCTGCCCGGGTATGCCGAACATAACGTCGATATTTACGTTTGTAAATCCGGCGTCGCGTATCATCTCGTAGCTCTGCTCGAACTCCTCATAGGTATGTATGCGGGAAAGGCTGCGGAGCTCGTCGTCATCGGCGCTTTGAAGCCCGATGCTTATTCGATTGACTCCTGCTTTTTTGTATGCCTTAAGCTCGTTTTGACCGACCGTAGCGGGATTTACCTCCATGGTGAACTCCACGTCCTCGGTGACGCGAAAGTTTCGGTAGATGCCGCTTATAAGGGACAGAAGCGCGCTTTTGGGGAGGGAGGACGGAGTTCCGCCTCCGAGAAATACGGAATCTATCGGACGGTTTGCAAGTCCGCTTGAATAATCCTCCATATGCATTATAAGTGCATCGGTATAGCGCGAATAGCTGTCGCTGTCGGTGACCGAGAAAAAGTCGCAGTATGCACATTTACTTATGCAGTAGGGGATGTGAATATATAATCCTATCGACTCAGACATAGCGAGTATCCTTTCGGTAAATCAGATATTTAACCCATTATAACACATTTTTCGGCGCTTTGTATATCATTTTGTAAAATTTATGCTCTTTTTCGGGGCGCCGTACCGTATTTTGCCGGCAGAAAGGAGATGATCCGACCGGTGCGAAGGATAATTTACGTAAATTTTCCGGCAAATAAGCGCACGGCAGGCGACAGGCTCGCGTATCTTTTGAGTACGCTGTGCATTGTCGCCGTGACCTTTACCGGGATGAGATATGCGGTGCGTTCGCTTGCCGGCGAGCACTCCGCTATGCCGGATGCGCACGTCTATACCTCCGTTTACGTGTCGTCGGCGGAGGTGCTGCCTCCGATAATAACTCCGCCCTCCGCCGAAGGCTCGGCTGATGAGTGTGAGGCTGCGGCGGAGACGGTCGAGGAGGTGAGCGCACCTGCGTGGGTGCGCCCGTTTGACGGAGAGGTGACGTCGGCGTTCGCCTCGCGCTCGGATCCGTTCGGTTCGGGCAAGCTCGAGTATCACACCGGGATAGACCTTTCCTCCGAGAACGGACTTGATGTGCGTGCATTCTCGGACGGTACGGTCACCGACGTTTTCTATAATCAAAGCTACGGAAACGCGGTGATAATAGACCACGGGGACGGGCTTGAGACTTTGTACGCGCATTGCAGCGAGATAGGTGTTTCCGTGGGCGATTGCGTCTCGGGAGGAGACAGCATCGCCGTGGCAGGAGAGACCGGGCGTGCGACCGCAGTGCATCTGCATTTTGAGGTGCGTATAAACGGCAGTGCGGTCGATCCGTATCCATATCTTTGCGCGGCGAGTTAGAGGTGCAAGTGCGTGAGAACAGACGCGGCGATGCTGTCGGCGGTAATATGAAGTACACCTCCGCGCACGACCGTGATATAAAAGATAGTTTCACGTGTGCCGGTGAAGCAAAGCGTACCTTCGTGCGTGGTGACGAGGCGAAATGCAGTCACACGCACGGCCATGAGATAAAGCGAGTCTTCGTTCCTCGGATAAGGATACCTGCGGCAACGCTCGCTTTCTGCGTGTTTATCGCGCTTGCCGATCGGACGAGCGGAGCTGTGCTCACCCTCTGCGCCGCCGCTCTGCATGAGGCGGGGCATCTCGCGGCGTTCGGGCTCTGCGGAATTCCGGTGCGCTGCATTACGATCTATCCATTCGGGGCGGATATCATACCGGGAGAGGGAGTGCGCTCGTACCGGCAGGAGCTTTTCATCGTGTCGGCAGGCGTTGCGGTGAATCTCATCTGCGGCGGAGCCTGCCTTGCCATCGGCAGCTTCGGATGGATCCGGACGTTCGGAGTGTGCAATATCATCCTCGGATGCTTCAACTGCCTGCCGGTGAGGGTGTTCGACGGCGGCATGATGCTTGAATATATACTGCTTCGCCGGCTATCGCCCGATAGGGTGGAGACGGTGCAGAAAAGGATATCCTTCATAACGCTCTTTGCCATATGGATGTGGTCGGTGGCAGGGCTGCTTTCCGATCGCGGAGGAATATCGCTTTTTCTCATGTGCGTATATCTTTTCGCCGTTATATTTTTGGGACGGCGAAATTGAGGATGCTGATGCTTTCTGCATAACCTTGCCACCGAAAATCTCCTCCGTGTGCGGTCTGCATACGGAGGAGATTTTTTTGCGTTCGGCGCGCCGCGGTTGCGCACGGGCGGAGGACAAGTGCACCCGATTCAACTATTTCGGGCGCGCGGCATAGATTGATATCAGGCGGTGTGGGAGCGGCTGCGCTCCGCCGCCGGACTCTCGGCAAAACGAAAAACAAAACAGAGGAGAGATGTGATAAAAATGGATAACCAAAGCATGAGAAGAGGCGCATACTACGGTAACCGTCGCATGGGCGGTCGTCCTGCCGCAGCCTATCGCTCGACCTCGGTCGCGCCCGAGTGCGGCTGTGTCGGCGGTGGGCTTTTGTGCCTTGACGGCGAGAGATCGCTTGCCATGGTATACGCTCCCTGCCAGAGCTTCGGAGATATATACGATATCGACACCGGGTTCTCGAAGGGAACGATATTTCGCGAGCTTTACAAGCCGTTTATGCCGGCTTGCGGACGGGAGGGCTGAAGCGTGAACTCAATCACAAAGGCTCAGAAGGAGATAATGGCGCTTAGCTTTGCCATAGTCGACGCCGTGCTGTATCTTGACGGCCATCCGCAGGATACGACGGCGCTCGACTACTATAACGAGATAAATTCCGCGTACCGCGCGGCGCGTGACGGCTACGAGGCGAAGTATGGGCCGCTTTCGATATATGACGGAAAAGAAACCGATAATGAATGGCTGTGGAGCACGACTCCCTGGCCCTGGGAGGTGTGACGTATGTGGACGTATGAAAAAAGCTTACAGTATCCGGTGAAGATAAAGAATCCGAGCCCTGCGCTTGCGAAGGTGATAATAAGTCAGCTCGGAGGCCCCGACGGAGAGCTCGGTGCGGCGACAAGATATATGTCGCAGAGATACACCATGCCCGATCGCAGGATAATCGGTATATTGACCGATATCGCGACCGAGGAGCTGGCGCACGTCGAGATGGTGTCGGCTATCCTTTATCAGCTCACGCGCACGATGAGCATCGAGGAGATAAAAAAGAGCGGCTTTGATACCTACTTTGTAGATCACACCGCAGGTATATATCCGCAGGCAGCATCCGGAGTTCCGTTCTCGGCTGCGGCGATACAGTCGAAGGGGGACGTTTTCGCGGATATCCACGAGGATCTTGCGGCAGAGCAGAAGGCGAGGGTAACGTACGACAACATACTGCGCCTGACAGACGATCCGGACGTGCGCGAGCCGATAAAGTTCTTGCGTGCAAGGGAGCTTGTTCACTATCAGCGCTTCTCTGACGCGCTCGGCATAGCTCAGGCGTCGTTTGAGGACAAGAAGAATTTCTATTCCTACAATCCGGAGTTTGACCGTCGTCATCGCTGATGCTCGGATAAAAAACTACCGTCCTGTCGATATGACAGGACGGTTTTTCGGTTGTGTTTTGTCTGTGATCGAGCGCTTGGCTTATCTCGGAGCCTCGCGCTTGCCTGCGAGAAAGTCGAGCACCTTTGCGTAGTTTTCGTCCTCCTTCGGTATCAGATACGGCTGCCAGGTGGTGACTCCCGATTCGTACTCATA
The DNA here is from genome assembly GCA_964610075.1 of uncultured Lachnospiraceae bacterium. GTDB lineage: Bacteria > Bacillota > Clostridia > Oscillospirales > CAG-272 > CAZSUR01. The sequence continues at coordinate 2,312 of CAZSUR010000016.1, read as the reverse complement.
GCAGGGGAGGGGCGTTCCCTCAACCGAGATTATCTCGCCGTCAAGCGAGGCGATGTCAAGCCGGTATATCATAGATCGGTTGTCGGTCACACGGCTTCCGCCGAATATGAAGTTGCCGAGCGAATGTACTATCGTTTTGCCGTTGTACTCCTCTATCGGCTGGATGACATGCGGATGGTTTCCTATTACGAGATCGGCACCTGCGTCGATAAAATCGTGCGATGCCTTGACCCTCCAGGCGTCCGGAACGTATACGCGCTCGGTGCCGCCGTGGTAGTATACAATGACGAAGTCCGCTTGCGTTCGCAGCTCGGCTATCTGCTCGAGTATGCCCGATGCCTGGTACGAGCCGTACATCGTGCACATATACAGCGCTATCTTTATGCCGTTGCCCTCGAGGATTATCGGCTTTTTGTCGTCTCCCCAGATAACGTCTCGCGCTTCAAGCGCCTCTATCGTGTCTTCTCTGCCTGCTTCGCCGTAATCGTATATGTGATTGTTTGCGATGGACACGACCTCGATGCTTCCCTCGGTGAACAGGTCGGCGTTAGCCGTCGGGCCTCGGTACCAATAGGCGATATCGTGATTTTTATCTCTTTCTTTAAGCTCGGAGTCGGTGAAGACGCTCTCGCAGTTGACCACCGTAAAGTCGTCCTCGGAAAAAATGTCCTTCAGCTTTTCGACGAAGTACCCCGCGCCCTTTGACGCGAGTGCGCGGTTGAAGGTGCCGCCCGAGCTTTCTCCTAAATCGGAGCCGAGCAGAAAATCGCCGGCAAAGGATATCCGCGTGATCGTTTTTTTATGCGAGGGGGAGGTGGCCGCCGCCGCATCAGGCTCGCAATCTGCGATCACGTCCGAGCCGGGAGCCGATCGGTGATAGGACAGAATAAGCGCCGATAAAGCGAGCAGCGCGAGAGAGAATACAAGCAGAAAAAGCGGTGCAAGCGAGGCTTTCACCGCGGTAAGTATTCTTTTTTTTGCACTCGATCTGTTGCTTTCGTTCATGCTCCGATACCGTTTTTATACGTGTTGTTTTGGGCGGTGATATTCGTCGCCGCGCGACTCTCTTACACCGCAGAGAGACTATTTTACCATTAAAATATCAAGTTTTCAATAGGCTTCGGAGGATAATTCGCATAATATATAAAAAATAGTGGAAAATATTTGATTTTTATACCTGTGATATGGTATAATGTCTGCAGTCATATCGCTTACGCAATACGCGGCGGCGGATGCCGCTGATGCTTCGCATCACGGCAGC
>CAZSUR010000016.1:0-1041 GCA_964610075.1 uncultured Lachnospiraceae bacterium | reverse complement strand
CGTGTCGCCGGCAGATAGACGATAAAGCTCTCCGCTATGGTGCGCCACGGCGGAGCTTCCATATAGGTGAGGAGATACAATGCCCAGTTTTAAAGAAAAAGCAGATATTTTGAAATTACCGGTGTTCCCGCTCAAGGGCACCGTCGCTTTCCCCTCGATACCGATGAGCATCGAGGTGTCGGACAGCGCCGTTATAAAGCTGTGCGAGAAGGCATACTCGGACGGCGGAAATGTGTTTTTGCTTGCGCTGAAGCAGGCTGACGCAAGCCTTCCCGATGCAGGCTTCTTTTCGGTTGGAACGGTTGCGAAGATAAAGCAGTTTGTAAAGCTACCGGGCGGAAACGCTCGCGTTTTTGCCGAGGGGCTGTGCCGCGCCGAGGTGATAGAGCTTGACGAGCAGAAGGACACCATCCACGCCGAGGTAATGTGCAAGACGGTACATATAGAGGACAACGGAGGGGTAAAGGGAGAGGCTCTTGTACTTGAGCTTAACAATTCCTTTGACTCATTCGTGAAATTTTTGCCTAAAATATCAAATGAGCTGACCGCGGCGGTGAAGATCATACGCCACCCGGGACTGCTCTCGGATTTTATCGCCTGCAATATCCTTCTGAACTACGAGGACAAGCAGCAGGTGCTTGAGGAGTTCGAGCCGCTCCGCCGCGCGGAACGTCTTGCCGTTCTGATGGAGAAGGAGCAGCGCGTGCTCGAGACCGAGGCTTCGATCCACGCAAAGGTGCGCGAGCAGCTTGAAGCAAACCAGAGGGAGTATTACCTGAAGGAGCAGCTCAAGGTGATAAAGGAGGAGCTCGGATACGCCGATGGCGGCGACGGAGAGATAGAGGAATACTACGATAAGATAGATGCAGCCTCGCTCCCCGATTACGTTTACGAAAAGCTTGATTCGGAGATAAAGAAGCTCTCACGCACCCCATACAATTCCGCCGAGAGCGGAGTTATACGCAACTACCTCGATCTTTGCCTCGAGCTTCCTTGGGGAAAGAGGACTCGCGACCGCGTAGATGTCGCGGCAGCCGAGCG
>CAZSUR010000015.1:11587-15503 GCA_964610075.1 uncultured Lachnospiraceae bacterium | reverse complement strand
TTTCGACGAACTGCGCGTTGTAAAGCTCCGAATAGAAGCCTCCGCGGCGGAGCAGCTCCTCGTGTGTGCCCTTTTCGACAACGCTTCCGTCCTTCATGACAAGTATAAGATCCGCTTCCTTGATAGTCGAAAGTCGGTGCGCAACGATAAAGCTCGTTCTGCCCTTCATCATCTTCGAGAAGGCGGACTGTATCTTCATCTCGGTTCGAGTATCGATAGACGAGGTCGCCTCGTCAAGGATAAGCATCGGAGGCATACACAGCATGACACGTGCTATGCACAGAAGCTGTCTCTGCCCCTGCGAAAGATTGGCTCCACCCTCGCTTATGACAGTATCATAGCCGTCCGGCAGCCTCTTAATAAAGCTGTGAGCGTGAGCCATGCGCGCGGCTTCCTTTATCTCCTCGATGGTAGCGCTCGGGCGTCCCATCGCGATGTTTTCGCGTACCGTGCCGCCTCTCAGCCAGGTGTCCTGAAGCACCATGCCGTACGAGCGTCGCAGGCTGTTCCGCGTTATCGAGCGTATATTGTTACCGTCGACCGAGATCGAGCCTCCGTCCACCTCATAGAAGCGCATGAGCAGGTTTATAAGCGTGGTCTTTCCGCAACCGGTAGGCCCTACTATCGCGACCATCTCGCCCTTTTTGACGTCGACACTGAAATCGGTTATAAGCGGAACGTTCTTGTTATAGCTGAAGCTTACGTTCTCTATCGACACGTTGCCCTCGGTATTATCGAGCACACAAGCTCCCTCGGGATCGGGGATCTGCGGCTCCTCGTCGGTTATCTCGAATATTCTCGAGGCGCAGGCGAGCGCGTTCTGCAGCTCGGTCACGACCTCGGAAATTTCGTTAAACGGCTTTGTGTACTGCGTCGAATAGCTGAGCATACTTACCAGCCTTCCGACCGTAAAGCCGGGCGAGGCTATTGCCATAAACGAACCGAGCAGAGCAACTCCGGCATATACCATGCTGTTAACGAATCTCGTTGTGGGATTTACGGTAGCGGAGTAGAACATCGCCTTAAGCGAAGCCTTCTCGAGTCGCGAGTTTATCTGGTCAAAGTCACAAATCGACTCGTCCTCGTGACCGAACGCCTGCACCACCTTTTGGTTTGCGATGCACTCCTCGATAAAGGCGGTCTGCTCTCCCCTTATCTCCGACTGAAGCTTGAACATATTGTATGTGCGCTTTGCTATAAAGGATGCTATAAGCATAGATACGGGGGTTATCACAACGACGACCGATGCGACCCTGAAATCTATGCACAGCATTATCACAAGCGTTCCGAGTACGGTTATAACTCCGCCGAAAAACTGCGTAAAGCCGAGCAGCAGCCCGTCTCCGAGCTGATCCGCATCGGTGATAATACGGCTGACCGTATCTCCGGTAGGATGCGAATCTATATATCTCAGCGGCAGGGTCTGCAGCTTCGAGAACGCGTCGCGGCGTATATCACGCACCACCAGATAGGTCATGCGGTTGTTGCAGAGGCTCATGAGCCATCTTGCCACGGCTGTCACGGCAACGGCTGCGACTATCTTCAATATAACGGCAAGCACCGCGCCGAAATCGACGTTGCCCTCTCCGATTATGAAGTCTATCGCATCTCCGGTCAGCATCGGCACGTATAGAGTGAGCACCACGCTTACCGCGGTAAGCGCAAGCGATACTATAAGCAAGAATATGTATTTTTTAACGTATGCAAGCAGCCTTTTCAAGGTGCCCGCCGAAGCTTTTTTCTTCATATTGCGCCTCCTTCGCTCGGAAGCTCTGCATCCGGGAACTGCGAATGATATATCTCGCGATACACCTCGCACCGTCGAAGCAGCTCATCGTGAGTTCCCATTCCGACAGTCTCGCCGTCGTCCAGAACGATGATGAAATCCGCGCTTTTCACCGAGGACGCGCGCTGCGATACGATAAACACGGTGGGCCCGTATTCGATATCCTTAATAGACTGACGGAGCGCCGCGTCGGTCGCATAATCGAGCGCCGAGGCGCTGTCGTCGAGGATAAGTATCTCGGGCTTTCCGACAAGCGCACGCGCGATGCAAAGACGCTGTCTCTGTCCTCCCGAGAAGTTGCTTCCGCCGTCCGAGATGAGCTCGTCCAACCCCTTCTCCTTCGATGCGACGACGTTTTCCGCCTGCGCTACCTCAAGCGCCCATCTGAGCTGATCGTCATCCGCCGCTTTGTTTCCCCAAAGGAGGTTGTCTCTCAACGTTCCGCGAAAAAGCACCGCCTTCTGCGGAACGACGCCGATCTTGCGGCGCAGCTCTCCCTGCGCGTATTCGCGCACGTCGTGTCCATCGATGCGAACGCATCCGGAGGTAACGTCGTAGAAGCGGCAAAGCACATTCACAAGCGTGGTCTTTCCGGAGCCGGTTCCGCCGATGATGCCGACCGTCTGACCGCGCTCGGCTTTGAAGCTCACACCGCTTATCGCCTCGTCCGCCGTGGCGTGATATTTTATCGACGCGGAGTCAAACTCCACCGCCGGAGCCGAGGGATCGGTATCTCCCACGCAAGCGTCGGGATACTCCATGCTCGGCTTCATTTCAAGCACAGCCTCGATACGCTTGGCGGAGGCGAAGGATTTCGTTACCGTTATTATAAGATTTGCAAGCTTTATAAGCTCGACAAGTATCTGCGACATATAGTTTACGAGCGCTATCACCTCGCCCTGTCTCAAGCTGCCGATGTTTACCCTCACGGCACCGCTCCAGATAAGCACGACGGTGGCAACGTTTATTATCACGTAGGTGAGTGGATTCATAAGCGCGGATATCCTGCCGGCAAAGAGCTGGCGACCGGCGAGCGCCGAGCTTTCCGCAAAGAAGTCCTTCTTTTCCTCATCCTCACGTGCAAAGGCGCGGATCACGCGCACGCCGAGAAGATTCTCTCTCGTAATGCCAAGCACGCGGTCAAGTCCGCCCTGCACCTTGCGGTAGAGCGGGATCGAGGCGAGCATTATACCGAAAACTATCACCGAAAGAACGGGGATGGTCACCGCAAAAACGTTACCGGCTCCCACGTCCACCGTGTACGCCATGATAAGCGAGCCGAAAACGATAAAAGGAGAGCGCAAGTAGAGACGCAGCAGGAGATTCACTCCCGTCTGCACCTGATTTGCATCTCCGGTCATCCTCGTTATCATAGAGGATGCTCCGAGCGAATCAAGATCGCTGTACGACAGCTTTTGTATATGATCGAGCAGAGCGTGCCGCAGCTTTGCCGTAAAGCCGACAGCCGCCTTTGCGGCAAAATACTGCGCCGTCAAAGCGCAGGCAAGTCCGACGATACCGAGCAAGAACAGCACTCCGCACATCTTGACGACGTACAATCTGTCTCCGTTTTCTATGCCAACGTCTATTATATTCGCTATTACGAGCGGAACGAAAAGCTCGAAAAGCGACTCGACGAGCTTGAAGAACGGGCCGAGAATGCTCTCTTTTTTATAATCCTTTAAATAAATGGTAAGTTTTTTCAATTCAGCCTCCGCCAAAAATAAATGGTAGACGACAAAACGGCTTTCTGCATTTTTTGTCGTGCAAAAGCCGTTTGTTTTTTACTTAGGACAAAAGGGTGCGATCGTTTGCGAATTCGTTTCCGCTTATCTTCGAGAAAGCGTCAACGAGCTGTTCTACCGTGAGCTTGGATTTTTCCTCACCGGATATATCCAAGATTATCTTTCCCTCGTTCATCATTATAAGCCGGTTACCGTAGGCTATCGCGTCCTTCATGTTGTGCGTTACCATCATAGCGGTAAGTCCGTTCTCACGTATAAACTTGTCCGAGAGCTGCAGAACGTTCGCCGCGGTCTTGGGGTCGAGCGCCGCCGTGTGCTCGTCGAGCAGTAGCAGCTTCGGCTTCTTTATTACCGCCATAAGCAGGGTTATAGCCTGCCTCTGTCC
>CAZSUR010000015.1:5369-11577 GCA_964610075.1 uncultured Lachnospiraceae bacterium | reverse complement strand
AGAAGTCCCATCTTCGAGGTCATTCTCGTCTCGAGCCCGAGCCCGAGCTCCTCCAGCATCACGCGATACTCCGCGGTCTCCTTGCGGCTGACGCCCCAACGAAGTCCGCGTCTGCTTCCGCGGCGTGCCGCGAGCGCGAGGTTTTCGACTATCTCCATATTCGCCGCCGTTCCCGTCATGGGATCCTGGAACACGCGTCCGAGGAACTTCGCACGCTTGTGCTCGCAAAGTCCGGATACATCCTGGCCATCTATCAGTATAGCTCCCGAATCGACCGGCCAAACTCCGGCGACAGCGTTAAGAAGCGTAGATTTTCCGGCTCCGTTTCCGCCAATGACCGTGCAGAAATCACCGTCGTTCAGCGTAAGTGAAACTCCGTCGAGAGCACACTTCTGATTTATCGTGCCGGGATTAAAGGTTTTACGTATATTCTTTATCTCAAGCATTGTCGTCCCCCCTCTTCATGTTCTTAAGATTCTGCTTTGCGACCTTCGAGAAGGAGGTCTTCGACATACCCTTAAGATACGGAACAGCAAGGAATATCGCAACCACGATAGCGGTAAGAAGCTTCATGTTGTCCGCCGGGAACTTGAGCCAAAGCACGAAGTTGCAAACGAGATAGTATATAACTCCTCCGATGACGACGAATATAAGCCGTCCGGCAAAGTTCAGATGCTTTCCGAGAAGCGCCTCACCCAGCACCTCACCGATTATCAAAGCCGCAAGTCCGATGACGATAGCTCCGCGGCCCATGTTTACGTCGGCAAAGCCCTGGTACTGCGCCACCATACCTCCGGCAAGAGCGACGAGTCCGTTCGAGAGCGCGAGGGTTATCACCTTCATAACATTAGTATTTATGCCCTGCGCGCGCGACATCTGCGGATTTATACCGGTAGCGCGTATAGCGGAGCCCTGCTCGGTACCGAGATACCAATACAGCAGCGCAATTATCACCGCGACAGCCACAACTCCGATAACGATAGCAGAGTTTATATATCTCGAAGTGATAAGCAGCTTTGTCTTGTTTACGTTAAGCGCCTGGTTTGCCTTACCCATTATGTTGAGGTTTATCGAGTAAAGCGATATCTGCGTAAGTATTCCGGCAAGGATGTCCGGGATACCGAGCAGAGTGTGAAGCAGTCCGGTAACGATGCCACATACAATTCCTGCAAGGAAGGACATGAGCATCGCGAGAAGCGGATCCCAGCCTGCAAGTATAAGCATTATACATACGGCTCCGCCGCAGGCGAATGAGCCATCGACCGAAAGGTCGGCAAAGTTCAAAAGCCTGAAGGTCAGGTAAACTCCGAGCGCCATTATACCCCACAAAAGTCCCTGCGCCACGCCACCAGGGAGGGTGTTGAGCAGGTTCAAAGGATTAAGCCCGGAAAAATAAGCTATAACAGTTGACATATAATTTTATTCCTCCGTAAATATCATAAACGAGAACATATTGCTTTACTTCGTTCGGCGCGCGAGCGAAGCAAGGCAATACATTCCCGTCGGGGATAAAAGGAGCGTCAGCGGCGCTCCTTTTTACCTCCAAAGCCGAAAACGGCGTTTTAAGAATCAAGCTCTATCGCCGCATAGTCCTCGGGTACTGTGATTCCGAGCGCTGCAGCGTAATCGGGGTTGTACTTCTTTACGGCAGACTCCGCTGTGCGGATGGGCATCTCGCCCGGCGCCTGACCGTTAACAAGTATCTCGTAAGCCATCTCGCCTGCGGCATAGCCGATGTCGTAGTAGCTTATCGAAAGGGTAGCAAGTCCGCCTACCTTTGCCATATTCTCCTCACCGCATATTACCGGGATCTTCGCATCCTTGCATACGTTCGAAACGATGGTCATGTTCGATGCGGCGGTGTTATCGGTCGGGATATAGATGCAGTCGCATTCATTTGCGGCAGAGGTAAGCACCGACTGTATATCGTTCGAATCGGAGAAGGTGTATACCTGATACTCCACGTTGTCCTCCTCAAGGCACTTCGAAACGACATCCGACTGGTATGTCGAGTTCGCCTCAGCCGAGCAGTAGAGTATCGCTACCTTCTTCACATCGGGAACGAGCTCGAGTATCATATCCTCCTGCTGCTCGAGCGGAGCGAGGTCGCAGGTTCCGGTAACGTTTATGCCGGTGGTTCCGTTCCAGGTATCGTACTCAAGCGCCGTAGCGTAATCGGTGACCGAGGTTCCGATTATCGGAATGGTGCCGGTAGCCGAAACTGCAGCCTGAAGCGCAGGTGTCGCGTTAGCCATTATAAGATCGTAGTTGTTCGAAACAAAGCCGGTGCATATGGTCGAGCAGGCAGGATTATCACCCTGCGCGTTCTGCTCGTCGAACTTGACCTTGTCTCCGAGCTTGTCGGTAAGAGCCGCCTTAAAGCCCTCGGTAGCCTTGTCAAGCGCGTCGTGCTGCATAAGCTGGCATATTCCGACGGTATATACGTCGCTTCCGGTATCCGCGCAGGATACGAGAGAAGCGGCAATCATACAAAAGCAAAGAGCAAGCGAAAACAGCTTAATAATCTTTTTCATTGGTGTAAAGCCTCCAGATAAGTATATAGTGCCGAAACATACAGCCGAAAAAGCAAAGATCCGTCCCAAAGGAAGGACGGATCGTGATTTTTTTAAAATCCGACGGCTTTGTGCCGCACCTTCGGCAGTTGCATATTTCTTCCTTATACTATTTTATCCATTTTTTCGCATTTGTCAATTGTTTTATCGAAATTTTGAGCCGCCCGAAAAGCCCGCACCGTACCGAATATGCAGCATATGCAGCAGCGCTCTTGAATTATTTTCGGTATATATACCAAAATCCGCGTTTTTTTCGGCTTTGACGAAATTATTGAGATATTTTTCATTTTTCTCGCGTCATTTTTACTTAATTTTCATTTTTAAACATCAAAATACTGTATGCTTTGAAAGCCGCTCGCAAAGCATACATCCCGATTAAAAATATCCGTCGTTTTATTGTGCAGATATAAGTAAATTTGCACAAAGTGTTAATATTTTATTGGTAAAATTTCAACAATGACAATTGTTTTTATTTATGCTATAATGTCATTACTATAATTTCATGGAGGAATTAACAATGAAGAGATTATTTACACTTGCTCTCGTAGCTCTCATGATTGTGGCTATGGCAGTTCCTGCATCTGCTCTTGATAAAAACGGCTCGATCGGTGTCGTACCCGGCGTTGCAACAGCACCTACGGTTGACGGTAAGATCGACTCGATTTACAACAGCGGACTCAAGTTCTCCATGCCCCTTGAGATGACCGACTTCAGCGGCTTCGACACAGAGGCTACAAACACCGTTTACATGGTACATAACAACGGTATCATTTACGTATGCATCGAGGTTGAGTACGTTGATCCGCTCGAGCTCTATAACGAGTACCTTGACTCTTGGAACCAGGAGTGTGTTGAGATATTCCTCGACTACTACAACAACGCCGACACAGGCGACGTTAAGGTTGGTCGTCACAACACAGTAAACATCCAGAGCCTTGTTCAGTACCGTGTTGACCTTGACGGTCATTGCACAGGTGAGACCGTATTCAACTCTACAACGAACACCGCGATGGCTAATCCGTCCGAGTACTTCTCCGGCGCTGCAGTTAAGAGCGACGATTTCATGAAGTGCACATTCGAGTTCGGAATCAAGTCCCTCGTTCCGCTGAACGCAGGAACACACCTCGGTGTAAACATAGTTATCCAGGATAAGATCAACTCCGGATCCAACTATGCATTCTACCGTCACGCCAACAACTGGATAGCAGGTCAGTACCCCTACCTTGAGATCGGTGCAGGCTCGACCGGCGGCGGAAACGTTAACGTATCCGGCGGCAACGGTACCGACAACAACGGAAACGTTGTAAACAACTCCAGTGCAGACACCGCAGGAAGCACAAACTCTCAGACCGCTACAAACACATCCGACGTTACTCTCATAGCTTCGGCTTCTATGCTCGCTATGGCAGCAGCGGCTGTTGTAATCGCAAAATCCCGTAAGCGCTGAATAATCACAAATTGAGATAATTTAATGCTCCGTCGGAGGAATCCGACGGAGCATTTTTGTTTGGCTCGCTATTTGGATGACGGTGCGATCGGATTGACATTGTGATCAGCTTGATGATGCACGGCTTGCTCGGCGGCACGATTTGCTTTATAATACGCTTTCGCACGATGGAGTGACTTTGACCGACGGAGTGCTCCCCATGCCGGAGTGCTTTCGCTTGTGCATAGACTTGCGATGCCGTAGCGGTGCATCTTCGCGCGACGGCACGGTTTGCTCGGCGGCACGACCTTTGTTTACATATCAGGCTGCACGAAGCAGTACGCATCACAGATACGTCTGCGCGGCGCACAGCACGAGAGCACCATATCCATGTTATCTGCGTCTCACCGAGCTCACAGCGCCTCGCGCAGCTTTTTCATTATCTTCTTTTCCTCCCTCGACACCTTCACCTGGCTGAGCCCAAGTATATCCCCCGTCTGCTGCTGCGACAGCTCGCGAAAATAGCGCAGACGTATGATGCTCTGCTGGAGCTGCGGTAGGGTCGCGATCGCCTCGCTTAGCGCTATTCTGTCGGTTAGGCTCTCTATCGCGTTGTCCTTATCCGCGATGACCCCCTCAAGCGACGTGCCGTCATCCTCGCCGCTCCGATCGTTTAGCGAATACACGTGGCTGACCGCCTCGAGCGCATACACGACCTCACCATAGCCGATGCCGCACGCCTCGGCTAACTCATGCAGCCTCGGCTCTCTGCCGTGCGTATTCAGAAACCGCTCCTTTTCACGAAGTATCGTTACCCCCTGCTTCTTCACCGAGCGGCTCACTTTTATTATCCCATCGTCGCGCAGATGGCGGCGTATCTCTCCGATTATAAGCGGCACAGCGTAGGTCGAGAATGCGGTGTTATAGCTGAAATCGAAGCTACGCACCGCCCTTATCATCCCTATCGTGCCTATCTGCACGAGATCCTCGTACTCGGTGCCGCGATCCTTGAATCGCAAGGCGATGCTTTTGACGAGCCCGAGATTTTCCGATATCAGGCGCTCGAGCGCCGCGGCATCCCCCTCCTGAGCCTTTCGTATAAGCTCGTCGTGACGATACTCCATACAGCGCCTCAGCCGAGCCTTTTCACCATCACTACCGAGGTGCCGCGTCCGGGCGCGCTCCGCACCTTCAGCGAATCGGTGAAGCTTTTCATTATAACAAAGCCCATGCCGCCGCGCTCGCCCGAGGGATCGCCCGTATACGCAGGCTGCATTGCGCGCTCGATGTCCTCGATACCGCAGCCCCGATCCCTTATTTTAATAACGCACCAACGCCCCTCGTACAGCTTTACGTTTATGTATATTTTGGGCGAGGAGCCAAGCACCCCTCTATACCCGTGGATAACCGAGTTGGTAACCGCCTCCGACACCACCGTACGCACGTCGCTGAGCTCCTCGAGCGTAGGATCGAGCTGCGCGACGAACGCGGATACCGCGTACCGCGCATAGCTCTCGTTTTCCGAGCACGCCTTTATCTCAAGGCGCAGCTCGTTTTTTATTTTCTCTCTCATTTCGATGCCTCCCCTTTGCCGTTTCCGCCATTGCTGTATTCGCTTTTTATCAGCTTGTCCGTTCCGGACAGCTTCAAAAGCTTCTTCACCCCCGTCGGCGGATCGGTTATTATAAGCTCGCCGCCGTATTCGCTCACCCTCGTGTATCTGCCGAGGATCAGTCCAAGCCCTGCGCTGTCCATAAAATTCACGCCCGAAAAATCGAGCTTCACCACCGCCGGCCGCAGGCGGATTATCTCGCGGTCGATCTCCTCGCGTATCCTGCGCGCGCTGTGATGGTCTATCTCTCCCCTGACGCAAAATACGGATGTATCATCTCCGCTTCGGTGCTCCACCGATATACTATTCGACAATATGCTCTTATCCACGTCTACGCCTCCCCGGATTTCAGCTTTTTGATAATTATACCCCTCTGTTCTCAAGTAATTTGTCGCAATATGGTTAAAGAAAAAACATTTTTTCGCCCCTCCGCATATAATCTCTATTAAGGCGGCAGAGCGGCAAGCTCTCAGCCGAAAACGAAAACAAACGGAGGGATATTTTTTGGAAGACCGAAGCATAGGATACCTTCGCGTAAACGTACGAACGACAAACGGAGCGCTTCCGCTCGGCGGCGCGCTCGTAATAATATCCGAG
>CAZSUR010000015.1:0-5359 GCA_964610075.1 uncultured Lachnospiraceae bacterium | reverse complement strand
CACAGACGAGGGCGGAGCTACCGCCCCGGTCAGCCTTTTCACACCTCAAAAAAGCTTGAGTGCGGCTCCCGGAGCGCTCACTCTACCCTTTGCAGAGTACAACGTAAAAACGGTAAAGGAGGGGTATTACAGCACCGAGAATATTAACGTCCCCGTTTATCCCGGCATAACCTCGGTGCAGACGGTGAACATGGTGCCGCTTATGGCAGGGGATACCAAAGGCAGCTATCGCATCGAGCCTGCAAACGAGAGCAGAGCACCGGAGCTGTGATGCCGAGTATATAAATCGGAGCTGTTATGTCGAACATATAAAAAGGAGGCAACGTATGCCGAATCTTCCCTTCATCCCGGAATTTATCACGGTACATCTCGGTGCGCCGGACGCTTCCGCGCCGAACGTCACCGTTTCCTTTCCCGATTACGTGGCAAATGTCGCGTCGAGTGAGATATACCCCACCTGGCCCGAGAACGCCATCCGCGCAAACATCTACGCGCAGATATCCTTCGCGCTCAACCGCGTATATACCGAGTTCTATCGAAGCCGCGGCTACGATTTCGATATAACAAGCTACACCGGGATCGATCAAGCCTACGTAAAGGATCGCGACATATTCGAAAATGTAGCCGAGATCGCGTATGAGCTGTTTAACGACTACTTAAAGCGCCCCGGCAGCGTCGAGCCGCTCTTTGCTCAATACTGCAACGGCACCACCGTCACCTGCGGAGGGCTCTCCCAATGGGGAAGCGTCGAGCTTGCCAACCGAGGCTACACTCCGTACGAGATACTCACCTACTACTTCGGAGATGAGCTCGATATCGTATACGACGCTCCGGTAAGGGGGATAACCGCCTCATATCCGTACCGCGCCCTTCGACTCGGGCTAACCGGAAACGACGTGAAAACGGTACAGCTTCGCCTGAACAGAATATCGAACAACTATCCGTCGATCCCACACATACCCAACACCGGAGGCTTCTACGATACGGCGACCGAAAGCGCCGTGATCGAGTTTCAGCGGATATTCGCGCTCACCGCCGACGGCGTGACGGGCAAGGCGACCTGGTACAAGATCCAGTATGTATACAACGGAGTGAAGCGGTTGAGCGAGCTCGATTCTGAGGGATTGACGCTCGGCGAGGTATCGCGTCAGTTCCCCGGCACGCTTTCGCTCGGAGACAGCGGAATATACGTGCTGAACGTGCAGTATTTTCTCGATTTTGTCTCACAATACCGGGACGAGGTGCCACCGATAGCACTCAGCCGCGTGTACGACGAGGCGACACGCAACTCGGTGACGGCATTCCAGCGACTTTACGGTCTCGCGCCGGACGGTATCATGGGTGAGCAGACCTACTATACCCTTTTCGACGCATACGAGGGCATCATCGAGTCGCTTCCGGACGATCTGTTCGTAAGCATCGCGCGCCCCGCTCCGGCAATACAGCTCGGCCCGGGCTACGAGGGTGAGGAGGTGCGATATCTCCAAGAGTATCTAAACGTCGTCGCCTCCGAATATCCGGAGCTGCCGACAGTCACGGTGAACGGAATCTACGACGAGCAGACCACCGCCGCCGTCCGCGCCTTTCAGCAGCTTTTCGGCATATCCACCGACAATCCCGGATATACCGCCGCCGTAACCTGGAACGCGATAGGCAATATCTATGACGATATACTTGCAGGCGAGGAGATAAATCCAAGTCAGTATCCGGGCATCGAGCTCGGCAGACAAGAGGTGTAGCAGATGAAAAACGAAGAAAGAATGATAGTCGCAACAGCCGAAGCGCAGGGTATGCTGCGCGAGCTTTCGAGGATAAATCCGGATTTCGAGCCGATATATATCGACGGAATATACGGCAGCGAGACCGAGGCAGCGGTCGCGGCGTTCCAGCGGCATTACGCCATGCCGATAACCGGCCGTATCGACTACCCGACCTGGCACAAGCTCCGCACGGTATATAACGACTCGGTATTCCTTCTGCTTCCGCCGAAAGCGCCGGATATATTTTTCACCGACTTCGAGGGTGGAACGCTGTCGCCGGGCGACCGCTTTGATACGATATATGTGCTCCAGCATATGCTGACGACCCTCTCGGTGACCTTCGACGATTTCGATGAGATAATGCTGACCGGCGTGTATGACGCGAGCACCGAGCGTGCTGTCCGCGCCTTTCAGGGCGCGAACGGCATAAGCGTCACGGGAGAGGTGGATATCCTCACCTGGAATCGCCTCACCGACGCATACAACGCATATATAAGCTACGAATAAAGGTCAAAGATCAAAGCTTTGGCAAAATTCGAAAAATCGAGAAAAAATGAGAAAATCGGAGATAATTCAAAATAACCGCCCGCAAATCGGCGCGGTTATTTTTGTTTGACTTTCTTTGACTTTGACTTTCTTTGACTTTGGGATTAAAATATGAGCGTAAATAAAAAGAACAGCGAGGCGAATGAAATGCTGATATCCGATTCCATAGCAAAGCTTCTCGACGAGATGTTGAGCGACAACGGCGGACAGCTTGAAATACGACGAAACGATCTGGCGTTGAAGCTCGGATGCGTCCCAAGCCAGATAAACTACGTCATAACCTCACGCTTCACCCCCGAAAAGGGATACGTGATCGAAAGCAGGCGCGGAGGCGGAGGCTATATCCGAATAATAAAAAAGCAGATGCACAAGGATTCGTACCTGATGCACTTCTACCACTCGATAGGAGACGAGGTGGACACGGGCACGGCGGATGCGATGCTCGGAGCGCTTGAAAGCAACGGCTTTATAAGCGGACGCGAAAAAAATCTTCTCCATTACGCGACGTTGCCGGCATCCGATGCGGTGCGCGCCGATATGATGCGACAAATTATACTTGCCGTTATGAGGTAATATATAAACAAGCGGCATAAAACCACAGCCGGGAGCCTCGACTCATCGGCAGAAAGGAGCATATCATGCTTTGTCAAAAATGCAAAAAGAATCAAGCAAGCTACTACTATAAACAGACGGTAAACGGAGTCACAAACGAAACGGCTCTGTGCAGCGAATGCGCGCAGAAGTACGGAGCGGGAAGCGGGCTCTCCTTTAGCTCATCCCCCTCCCTTTTCGGCGGAGGGCTTCTCGGAAACGATATCTTCGGCGGACTTTTCTCTCCGTTCGGACACGGAATATACGCGGACGAAAAAAAGTGCACCCTCTGCGGCTCGACCTTCGAGGATATAAAGCGAGCCGGCAAGGTGGGATGTGCAAAATGCTACGAGATGTTCGAGCGCGAGCTCTCCCCTACCGTCACATCCATTCACGGAAACGTTTCACACGTCGGACGCCGCCCGAAAAACAAGGCATAAGCCGTGTCACCGACCTAAAACCATTATTATTTAAAGCAAGGTGAAATATTATGTCACAAAATTATAACAATGATGTCGTATTAAGCTCAAGGGTACGCTTTGCAAGAAACCTGCCGGAATATCCGTTTGCCTCTCAGATGGACGAGACCTCGGCGAAGGAGATAATAGAAAAGGTATCGTCGGCGGCAGAAGCCGGTTTCAAACTGACAGATTTCAGAGATCTCGGCGCGGCAGAAGCCGGCGCATACGTGGAAAAGCACCGCGTCAGCCCTGCGTTTATCGAATCTCCCCTCCCTCACGCGCTGCTTGAAAAGGAGGAAGACGATCTTTATATAATGCTCTGCGAGGAGGATCACATACGCCTCCAATGCATAAAGAGCGGCTTTGCGCTCGACGATGCGTACCGCACCGCCTGCAAGGCGGACGATATGCTGAATGAAAAGGTGAATTACGCCTGGAACGAGAAGCTCGGCTACCTCACGCATTGCCCCACCAATCTCGGAACGGGTATGCGCGCATCGGTCATGGTATTTCTCCCGGCACTCACCGAGTACAAGATGATATCCGAGCTTTCCTCCGCCGTCGGCAAGGTAGGCCTCACCATACGCGGAATGTACGGCGAGGGAAGCCGCGCGGACGGAGCGATCTATCAGATCTCCAACCGCATCACGCTCGGCGTAAGCGAGGAGGACACAATAAAGAAGATGAACGATATAATCGCGCAGGTGATAAAGCTTGAGGAGCGCCAGCGCTCGATACTGAAAAGCGACAACGGCGATCGCCTCACCGACCGCGTATATCGCTCGCTCGGAGTTATGCGGAGCGCATACATGCTCTCCTCCGCAGAGTTTATGAGCCTTTACAGCGACGTGAAGCTCGGCGCCTGCCTCGGACTCCTTCCCGGAGTCGATGCGGCGCTGCCGGATAGGCTCATGCTCGAGATCCAGCCTGCCACGCTCACCATGTCAAGCGGAGCGGCGGACGAGCACGCAAGGGATATCGCACGCGCCGAGCATCTGCGAAAGGCGCTCGCAGGTGTCATGTGAGCCTCAATGGCGCTTATCCCAAAATCAGAACGGAAAGGAAGCTCTGTTTTCGGAGCTAAGGAAAAAACGTTATGACAAACAGATTTACAGAAGCTGCACAGAATGCATTGAATAAATCACTGTACACCGCAAGAGAGCTCGGGCACACCTACGTCGGCTCCGAGCATATCCTGCTCGGTCTGCTCTCCGAACAGGACAGCGTTGCGGCGAAGCTGCTCACCGAGCGCGGCGTGACCTACGACCGCACGCGCGAGCTCGCCTCGCAGATAGCCGGAATAGGCGAGCCGTCACAGGTGGGCCCGGGAGATATGACCCCACGCACCAAGCGGATAATCGAGATGTCCTCGTATCAGGCGCTGAAGCTCGGTCAGAACTACATCGGCACCGAGCATCTGCTGCTTTCGCTTGTAAACGAAGCGGACTGTGTGGGAGTTAAGCTGATATCCCTCCAGGGTGTGAATATGAACGCGCTGCAGAATGATATAATAGCCTTTTTCAGAGGTGTTTCCGGCTCCGCCGCCTCCACCGCGACCGCATCCGGCTACTCCGCGCCCGGCGCAAAGGGAGAGGATATGAGCGGCGGAAGCGACGCGCTCAAGGGAGCGCCCACGCTTCAGAAATACGGTCGAGATCTGACCGAGCTTGCGCGAAGCGGCAAGATAGACCCGATAGTAGGACGCGACAACGAGACCGAGCGCGTTATACAGATACTCTCCCGCCGCCAGAAGAACAACCCCTGCCTTATAGGTGAGCCGGGAGTCGGAAAGACCGCCGTGGTCGAGGGGCTCGCACAGCGTATTTCCGACGGAAACGTCCCCGACACCCTCCGCGGAAAGACTATATTCACCCTCGACATATCCGGCATGATAGCCGGCGCGAAATACCGCGGCGAGTTCGAAGAGCGCCTGAAAAGCGTAATGGACGAGGTATCAAAGAACCCCTCGATAATACTTTTCATAGACGAGATACACACGAT
>CAZSUR010000014.1:0-17561 GCA_964610075.1 uncultured Lachnospiraceae bacterium | reverse complement strand
GCAGATCTGCAGCATCGCCGCAAGCGTAAAAAAGAGCGGAGCTACCATGCTTCGCGGCGGCGCATTCAAGCCGAGAACCTCTCCGTACGCATTCCAGGGACTGCGCGATGAGGGAATATCGCTTCTGCTCACCGCAAAAAAGGAGACAGGACTTCCGATAGTTACCGAGATAATGGATCTTTCCCAGCTTCATCTTTTCGATGAGGTGGACGTTATACAGGTCGGTGCGAGAAATATGCAGAACTTCGAGCTTTTGAAGGAGCTCGGTAAGACCAAAAAGCCGATACTTTTGAAGCGCGGACTTGCAAGCACCATCCAGGAGCTGCTTATGAGCGCTGAGTACATAATGGCAGGTGGAAACGAGAACGTTATCCTCTGCGAGCGCGGTATAAGAACCTTTGAGACCGCGACGAGAAACACGCTCGACCTCTCCTGCATACCGGTATTAAAGGAGCACACTCACCTTCCCATAATAATCGACCCGAGCCATGCTACCGGAATCTCGCGCTATGTTAAGCCTATGTCGCTTGCGGCGGTTGCGGCAGGAGCGGACGGACTTATAATAGAGGTACACAACGATCCGGCTCACGCTTTGTGTGACGGTAATCAGTCGCTTACTCCCGAGCAGTTCGACGACGTTGCAAAGAGCGCGGCTCTGATTCGCCCGTACGCTTGCAGATAACGCCTGTATAAAACCCGTGTGAAAGGAAGCTCCGAGAGCTCTCGGAGTGATTAGACAATGTTTGATTTGTGCAAAAACGAGCCGGTTGTCGGCGTTATAGGTCTGGGCCTTATCGGAGGCACCATGGCTAAAACGGTTAGAAAAAATACCGGATGCAGGATAATCGGATTTGATAAAAGCTCGGACGTTATCTCGGCGGCGCTCTCCGACCGGGTGATAGACGCCGCGGGGGATAGCGAAAATATATCCGAGTGTGATATAATATTCGCGGCACTTTATCCGAGTGCGACCATCGAGGTAGTTCGCTCGATGGCGGACAGGATAAAGCCTCACGCTGTCGTGTGTGATTGCTGCGGAATAAAGAAAAAGGTTTTCGACGCGCTTGAGGAGTGCTCCGAAAAATACGGCTTTACGTATATCGGAGGCCATCCTATGGCAGGCATTGAAAAATCGGGCTACGAATACTCGAGCGCCGGTATGTTCGACGGTGCGAGTATGATACTCTGCCAAAGCGCTTCGGCTGAAAACGAGGATATGGAGCGGCTATCCGAGTTCGTAAAAAGACTGGGATTTGGGCGCGTTACGCGCTCGGATCCCACCACTCACGATCGGATAATAGCATATACGTCGCAGCTTGCACACGTTGTGTCAAGCGCGTATATAATGTCGGACACCTCGCTTCTCGAATCCGGCTTTTCCGCCGGAAGCTTCCGCGATATGACGAGGGTCGCGTGGATGAACGAGGATATGTGGAGCGAGCTGTTCTGTGAGAACAAGCTTCCGCTCGCGGAGGAAATTGACAAGCTGATACGAAATCTCGAAAGATACAGATCGCTTATACTGAACGACAGCCGCGCCGAGCTCTCGCTTGTGCTGGCGGAGGGGAAGCGACGTAAGGAGAAACTTAACCAAAGCTCGGACAAGGGCTCAATGTGATGCCTTTGCCGATACGTATGTGAGGTGCGGAATGTACACGATAGATATAAATGCATCGGTCGGATATAAGGTAAAAATATCTGGCGGAATACTTCGGGACGTCGGAGCTGAGCTGAAGCAGATAAAGAGCTCGCCCTGTAAGGTCGCGGTCATCTCGGATGACACGGTTTACTCGATATACTGCGCGACGGTGGTCGAGTCGTTGCTTTCGGAGGGCTATGACTGCCGCACGCTTGCGTTCCCGTCGGGGGAGGAGAGCAAGTGCTTTTCCACCCTTGAAAGAATAGTTGAATTTCTTGCGAGAAATAAATTCTCGCGCTCGGATATACTGCTTTCGCTCGGAGGCGGAGTAGTGAGCGATATCGTGGGCTTTGCTGCGGCGATATATCTGCGCGGTAGCGACTTCGTTGCCTGTCCGACCACCGTTCTTGCGGCGATAGACGCATCGGTCGGCGGAAAGACGGCGATAGATCTCGAGTATGGTAAAAATCTTGTGGGTGCGTTCCATCAGCCGAGGCTGGTACTCTGCGACACCGACACCTTTTCCACCCTTAAGCCGCAGGTTTACAGCGACGGAATAGCCGAGGCGATAAAGTGCGGACTCATATCGGACGCAGAGCTGTTTGCGCTGCTTGAGGATGGGGACGTTAAGCAAAATATAGACGAGATCGTGCTTCGCTCGGTAAAGGTGAAGAAGCAGCTTGTCGAAAAGGACGAGTTCGACCGCGGAGACAGACAGCTTCTCAACCTCGGTCACACGATAGGCCACGCGATCGAGGCAAGGAGCGGCTATGCACAGTCGCACGGCTCCTGCGTTGCCGCAGGGCTCGCGCATATCACGCGCGCGGCGTATAAAAAGGGCTGGCTTTCGGAGGATATACGGGAGCGCGTGTGCCGAGTGCTTGAAAAGCACTCGCTTCCGACGGGCTGCCGCTATTCGGCGGACGAGCTTGTGCCGGTAATACAAAACGATAAGAAGGTCAGCGGCGACGGCATAACCTTGGCTATCCCCGAGAGGATAGGTGCAAGCGTTCTGCGCAAGGTCGCGCTCTCCGATATAGATGAAATAGTCAGACTCGGTTATTCTGAGGGGGATATTTAATGGATATGCGGATCGAGCCGGGGTGCTTATCCGGCAGAACAGAGGCGATATCCTCGAAATCCGAGCTGCATCGGATACTTATCGCCGCAGCATTTGCAGACGGCGAGACGCGCGTGCGATTCAGAGGGCTGTCCGAGGATATACGCGCGACCGTAGACGCGCTCTCGCGGCTCGGTGCCGAGCTTGATATATCCGAAAAGGACGGAAGCGGAGCTATCGTGATAAAGCCTGTGACAGCAACGTCTGCGCCTATGCTCGACTGCCGCGAGTGCGGCACGACCGCACGTCTGTTGCTCGCGGTGGCATCGGCTGCCTGCGACGACTTTACCATCACCGGAGCTCCCGGGCTTCGTCGAAGACCGTTCGCTCCGCTGTGCGATGCACTCGCCGGGAACGGTGTCGTGTGCGACTCTACCGTTTTGCCGATAAAGGTCAGCGGCAGGATGCACGGCGGAGTATACGAGATAGCGGGAGATGTCAGCTCGCAGTATATATCCGGGCTGCTCATGGCGGCACCTATTACCGGTGAGGACGTTTGGATAAAGCTCACCTCGCCTCTTTGCTCGGCGGCGTACGTTGATATAACCATCGCCTGCATGGAGCGCTTCGGATGCGTGGCGGAGAAAACTCCGGACGGATTTTTCGTCCGCGGAGGTCAGCGCTATCACTCGCCGGGCGAGCTTTGCGTCGGCGGAGATTGGTCGAATTCAGCCGTATGGCTTGCGGCGGGTGCTATCGGCGGCGATGTGCTTGTTTGCGGACTTGATATGAGCTCGCATCAGGGAGATCGCGTTATAGCGGAGCTGCTTTGTCGGATGGGTGCCGATATGTCGGTGTCCGACGACGGTATCAGAAGCCGCGCGGCGCGGCTCGAGGCGTTTTCGGTCGATGCCGGAGAGTTTCCGGATCTCGTTCCGGTGCTTGCGGCGGTAGCCGCATTCTGCGACGGAGAGATGGTGCTCTCGAATCTCGGAAGGCTGCGGATAAAGGAAAGCGATCGCATATACACGACCGCGCACGCGCTTGAGAGCATCGGAGGCGATGTGCGCGCGGTGGGCGATTCGCTTGTTATACGAGGAAAGCGGATGCTGCGCGGCGGCACGGTGGATTCCTCAAACGATCACAGAATAGTAATGCTTGCCGCTCTTGCGGCGGCGAGATGCGAGGCTCCGGTCATCATACGCGGAGCCGAGGCGATAAATAAGTCGTATCCCGATTTCTTCCGCGATCACGGCTTGCTTGGAGGTAAAGCGTATGTCATCTGAATTCGGTAAGATATTAAAGGTACATATATTCGGACAGTCTCACGGCGGCGGCATCGGAGTTGTGGTCGACGGGCTTCCGGCAGGCGAGAGGGTAGACCTTGAGCGCGTCTCCGAATTTATGGCGAGACGAGCGCCGGGCAACGCCGAGTATGCAACTAAGCGTCGCGAGGCGGATATCCCGGAGATACTCGGTGGCATCGCTTGCGATGTGACCTGCGGAGCTCCGCTTGCGGCGGTGATAAGAAACACCGACACGAAAAGCGGAGATTACGACGAGCTTCGCCGCGTTCCGCGCCCCGGGCACGCCGATTATACGGCTGCGATAAAATACGGCGGTGCGGCGGACGTTCGCGGCGGCGGACATTTCTCCGGCAGACTGACGGCTCCGCTCTGCTTTGCAGGTGCGGTCGCACTTCAGCTGCTCGAGCGGCGCGGAGTGGATATTTCCGCACACGTGCACTCTATCGGAGGGATAAACGATAAAAGCTACGATCCGTGCATCGACAGAGATGCGCTTATAAAATCGAGAAGCAATGGCTTTCCGGTAATAGACGAGGCAGCAGGCGAGGCAATGCAGCGCCTCATTTCGGAGGCGGCAAGAGACGGAGATTCGGTCGGCGGAGTGATAGAGTGCGCTGCGGTCGGGCTTCCGGTAGGGCTCGGAGCTCCGATGTTCGACGGAGTCGAGAACGTTATCGCACGCGCGGCATTCGGTATACCTGCCGTTAAGGGCATCGAGTTCGGAGCCGGCTTTGCCGGCGCCGGTATGCGCGGCAGCGAAAACAACGACGAGTACGCTGTAAAGGATGGGCGCGTCACCTGCACCACCAACAACGCAGGAGGGGTGCTCGGTGGAATAACCAACGGTATGCCGCTGATATTCCGTCTGGCGATAAAGCCGACGCCGTCGATAGCAAGAGCGCAGAAAAGCGTGGATTTTGTGCGCGGTGAGGAGTGCACCCTTGAGATAAAGGGTCGCCACGATCCGTGTATCGTGCCGAGAGCCGTGCCGTGCGTCGAGTCGATAGCGGCTCTTACAATACTTGATATGTATATTCAACAATAATTTTTTGAGAGGGAAACAGAAATGGATATAAGCGAAGTAAGAAAGAAAATTGATAAGATAGACGACAGCCTTAAGACTCTTTTTGAGGAGAGAATGTCGGTCATGGCTGATATTGCCGACTGTAAAAAGGAGAGCGGCAAGCCGGTAGGCGACTCGAAGCGCGAGAGGGAGATAATCAACCGCGTGACCGAGGATCAGGACGACCGCATGGCTACCTACACGAAGATTTTTTACCAGACCCTTTTCGATCTGTCGAAATCCTATCAGACCACGAGAATGAGCGAAACCACTCCGCTTATAGACTCGATCAGAGCCGCACGCGCCGATGCTTCCGAGCTTTTCCCGGCATCCGCTACCGTAGCCTGCCAGGGAATGGAGGGCGCAAACGCTCAGCTCGCCTGCGAAAAGCTGTTTGCACGCCCTAAGATACTCTATTTCAACGGCTTTGACGGAATCTTTTCCGCGGTCGAGCAGGGACTTTGCACCTACGGCATACTTCCGATCGAGAACAGCATATACGGCTCGGTCACGGCGGTATACGACCTTATGCACAAGCATAATTTCTACATCGTCCGCAGCATAAAGCTCAAGATAGACCACGTGCTTATGGCAAAGCCGGGAGTTAAGCTTGAGGATATAAAGGAGATAATCTCTCACGAGCAGGCACTCGGTCAGTGCAGCGAGTATCTGAAGGGACTGAAGGGCGTTAAGCTCACACCGTTTGCAAACACGGCGCTCGCGGCGGCTGAGGTATCCTCCTCCGAACGCAGAGATCTGGCGGTGCTTGCCGACAGAAGCTGTGCAGAGCTGTACGGCCTCTCGGTGATCGAGGACGACGTTCAGAACAACGGAAACAACTACACAAGATTTCTTTGCATAGCAAAGGATATGAAGATATACGCCGGCGCATCCAAGATGAGCCTGCTTATCCGCGTGCCGCATAAGCCCGGCTCGCTTTACGGAATGATGAGCAAGTTCGCAGCGCTCGGAGTAAACCTCACCAAGCTCGAAAGCCGACCGATCCCGGGAACGGATTTTGCATTCCTGTTCTATCTTGAGGCGGATGCCTCTGCATGGACAGAGGACGTGCTGACCCTGCTTGCATCCCTTTCGATGCAGGAGCAGCTCACCTTCCTTGGCTGCTATACGGAGCTGTGATGAAATACGGAGTTATCGGAGAGAGGCTTGTACACTCCTTCTCTCCGCGAATACATAATGCTCTCGGAAACGCAGAGTACCAAAAGCTTGAGGTGCCGCGAGACAAGCTCTCCGAGCTTATCTCGGGCAGAGATTTCCTCGGACTTAACGTCACCATACCCTATAAAAAGGACGTGATCCCTTTCTGCGACGAGCTCTCCGAGGTCGCGTGCGAGATCGGAAGCGTGAATACTCTGTATTTTGACGACGGCAAGCTTGTGGGCGACAATACCGACGCCTACGGCATGGAGCGTATGCTTGCGCGAGCCGGAATATCGCTTTTTGGGAAAAAGGTGCTTATCCTCGGCAGCGGAGGAACCTCTCTTACCGCGCAATACGGTGCAAAAAAGCTGGGAGCACGCGAGACGGTGGTGATATCGCGCCGCGGCGAGGTGACGTACGATATGCTTCACCTCCATTATGACGCGGACGTGATAATCAACACCACTCCTGTCGGTATGTATCCCGAAAACGGCAAAAGCGCCGTTGATATATCGGCTTTTTCTCACCTTTCGGGCGTATGTGACGTCGTATACAATCCGATAAGGACAAAGCTGGTACTTGACGCCGAGGAGAGAGGCATCCCGGTCACGGGAGGACTCCCGATGCTCGTATATCAGGCGGTGCGCGCGCACGAGCTCTTCTTTGGCGAGAGGGTGGACGACGGCGCGGCGGAGAATATCATCTCACGGCTGCTTTGCGACGTGTCGAACGTGATATTTGTCGGTATGCCGGGCTGCGGAAAGACCACCACCGGAATTATGCTGTCAAGGCTGCTCGGACGGCAGTTTTACGACCTCGATCACGAGATAGAGAAGCGTCACGGAGTATCTCCTGCCGAGCTTATAACCACGCGCGGCGAGCAGAGCTTCCGCGATATCGAGCAGGAGGTAACGGCGGAGATATGCCGCCTCTCCGGATGTGTTATATCAGCCGGAGGCGGTACCGTTATACGCGAGGCAAACTGCCGCGCGATGAAGCAGAACGGTATAATAGTTTACCTTACCCGGCCGCTGTGCGAGCTCGGACGCGCAGACCGTCCGCTGTCAAAGGATGACGACGCGCTTGCTCGTTTGCTTAGCGAAAGAGGGCCCGTATACGAGGCGCTGGCGGATCACACCGTTCCGGCATCCGACGATACGGATGCCGTCAGCCGCAAGGTTGCGGGACTTATATTTGACGATTTTCGAAAGGAGCAGGTGTAATGAAGCTGCTTGTTATAAACGGGCCGAATCTGAATATGCTCGGCGTACGCGAGCCGGATATATACGGCGCTCGCACCTACGAGGATCTGTCCGAGTTCATCTTCGGCGCGTGTGAGGAGCGCGGTGTCGAGGTGGAGATATTCCAATCGAACTACGAGGGCGCGATCGTTGACAGGATCCAGAAGGCGTACGGCAACTTCGACGGTATAGTAATAAATCCGGCGGCGTACACGCACACGAGTATCGCTATACTCGATGCGCTGAAAAGCGTGGCTTTGCCGGCGGTAGAGGTGCATATATCCAAGGTGTTCGAGCGCGAGGCGTTCAGACAGATATCCTATGCCGGAATGGCGTGCGAGAAGACGTATGCAGGCTTCGGATTTGACGGATATCGTATGGCTGTCGATTATCTTTTTGAAAAATACGGCGACAAATAAACATATCATAAAAGCAACGGGATGATCCCGTTGCTTTGCTTTTTGTGCATTTTTTTGTAAAAAAATCCATTTGAATTATTCATATATAAATGATATAATGTAGGATAACCGATCCCAGTATCGGTTTTTTTGGAACTCTCCGGCTTATATTTGCCGGGCGTTGTTTCTTTTTAATGTTATGCCGCGGATGCGGTGGAACGGAGAGTGTTATGCTGTACATAGGACTTGATATAGGTTCAACTACGATAAAATACGTTGTATGCGACGACAGCGGAGCTATACTCGATTGCGCATACGAGCGTCATTACGCGATGATAGCCTCAAAGATGAGCGAGATAATCGAAAGGCTCGGGGACAGATTTTCTTCTGCCGGAAAGGTGAAGATAGCTATGTCCGGCTCGGCGGCTATGGGAATAGCCGAGGAGTGCGGAATCCCCTTCGTGCAAGAGGTATACGCGACGCAGCAGGCGATCGAGCGCTTTGCGCCGGAGACCGACTGCGCGATAGAGCTTGGCGGCGAGGACGCGAAGATACTCTTCCTCGGCAAGCTGCCCGAGGTGCGCATGAACGGAAGCTGCGCCGGCGGAACGGGAGCATTTATCGACCAGATGGCGACACTTTTGAAGATAACTCCGGAGGAGATGAACACTCTTGCCGGAGAGTGTGAGAAACGCTATTCGATAGCATCCAGATGCGGAGTTTTCGCAAAGAGCGACATACAGCCGCTTATAAATCAGGGAGCCAAGACCGCGGATATATGCGCCTCGATATTCGACGCGATGGTGAATCAGACGGTTGCCGGACTTGCGCAGGGACGCCGCATAGAGGGGAACGTATTGTATCTCGGCGGCCCGCTTACCTTTCTTGCGGAGCTGCGAGCCTCCTTTGACCGTATGCTCGAGATCAAGGGCACCTGCCACGAAAACTCGCTTTACTACGTGGCGATGGGCGCTTGCATTGCGTCGGCGGACAATGCCCCCGACAGCTTTGAGGCGATATCCGAGCGTGTGAATAAGTACAGCGCAAAGGGCAACTTCCGCGCGCTGCCGAGGCTTTTTGAAACTATCGACGACTACGAGCGCTTTAAGGCGCGTCACGCCTCGCACAAGGTTGGTGTTGCCGACGCAAGCCAATATAAGGGCAGAGCGTATATAGGAATAGATGCCGGCTCGACGACGGTCAAGGGCGCGCTTATCGACGAGGATAAGAATCTGCTGCTCTCCTTCTATCGTCCGAACGGCGGAGATCCGATACCGCTGGTAAAGGACTTTTTGAACGAGATATACATGAAATATCCGGATATCCGTATAGCCGGAAGCGCCTCTACCGGATACGGTGAGGAGCTTGTCCGTGCGGCGTTCTCTATGGACGCAGGCATCGTCGAGACGGTGGCACACTACCGCGCGGCGGTATATTTTCAGCCGGATACCGATTTTATCATAGACATAGGCGGCCAGGATATAAAGTGCTTCCAGCTTAAAAACGGCGCGGTTGACAATATATTCTTAAACGAGGCGTGCTCCTCCGGCTGCGGCTCCTTTTTGCAGACCTTTGCAAACGCGATGAACATGGACGTAGCCGAGTTTGCACAGCGTGCGCTGTTTGCCGAGCATCCGGTAGATCTCGGCTCGAGATGCACGGTGTTCATGAACTCGCAGGTCAAGCAGGCGCAGAAGGATGGCGCGACGATAGAGGATATATCAGCCGGACTTTCGATAAGCGTTGTCAAAAACGCGATATACAAGGTAATACGCGCAGCTTCTCCCGAGCAGCTCGGAAAGCATATCGTCGTCCAGGGCGGAACCTTTTACAACGATGCGGTCCTGCGCGCATTTGAAAACGAGATGGGGGTAGAGGTCATACGCCCCGACATCTCCGGACTTATGGGTGCGTACGGAGCTGCTATATACGCCTCCAAGGTGGCGCAGGAGCAGAGCAGCATACTTTCGCGCGATCAGCTCGAGAGCTTCACGCACGAGATGAAATCCACCGTTTGCAAGGGCTGCACGAACCATTGCAGCCTGACGATAAACAAATTCGGTACGGGAAAGACCTATATCGCAGGAAACAGATGCGATACTCCGATAAGATCGGAGAGTAGAGTGTCGAAGGACTATAACCTCTATCATTCGATAAGAAAGCTGCTGAAAAAGTATCAGAGCTGTGACGGCGAGCGCGGTAGGATAGGACTTCCGCTCGGACTTAATATGTACGATCTGCTTCCGCTTTGGTACACCTTCTTCCGCGAGCTCGGATTTGCGGTTACGGTATCCCCCTTCTCGACAAGGGATATCTACCTTTCCGGACACGATACCATTCCGTCGGATACGGTATGCTATCCGGCAAAGCTCATGCACGGACACGTGAAGTGGATGGTGGATTCCGGAGTTGACGCGATATTCTATCCCTGCATGACCTACAATCTCGATGAGGGCAGGGGAGATAACCACTTCAACTGTCCGGTAGTCGCATACTATCCCGAGGTGATAGATGCAAATATGCCGGACGTACACAAGGTGCGCTTTATATACGATTATATCGGACTTCACAACAAGAAGACCTTCCCGTCGCATATCCGAAAGATACTCGCGTCGCACGGCTTCGATTGCACCCTCCGCGAGATAAAGCGAGCGCTGGAGTGCGGCTTTAAGGAGTATTACGACTACAAGAGCGCCGTTCGGCTCGAGGCGGACAGAATAATCCGTCAAAGCGAGGAGAAGGGCCTCCTTACGGTGGTTCTGGCAGGGCGCCCATACCACATTGACCCAGAGATCAATCACGGCATCGACAAGCTTATATGCGGACTCGGAGTTTCGGTCGTGACCGAGGAGTCGATCTGCGCTGACGTGCCGAAATTCGGCGTTGACGTGCTCAATCAGTGGACCTATCACAGCAGAATGTACGCCGCCGCGCGTGCGATAGCCGGAAAGGACAATATGCAGCTTGTACAGCTCGTATCCTTCGGCTGCGGTATCGATGCCGTTACCGGAGACGAGATGCGCTCCATTTGTGAAAGCGAGGGCAAGCTCTACACCCAGATAAAGATAGACGAAATAGCTAACCTCGGCGCGGTTAAGATAAGGCTTCGCAGCTTATTTGCGGCGATTGAACAGGAGAGGGCTCGTAATGAAAGAAAATAAAAGCGAAAATCGCATTGTATTTACAAAGGAGATGCGCGAAACTCATACGATACTTATACCGATGATGCTTCCGGTGCATTTCGCGATACTTCGAGATCTTTTTGAGCTTCAGGGCTATAAGATCGAGCTGCTTGAAAACTCGGGAGACGAGATTTTCAAGGCAGGACTGAAATATGTGCATAACGACACCTGCTACCCTGCGCTTATAGTCATCGGGCAGATGATATCCGCCCTGCAGAGCGGAAAATACGACCTCGATCACGTGGCGCTTATGCTGACGCAGACCGGCGGAGGCTGCCGCGCGTCAAACTACATACATCTTCTTCGCAAGGCGATGAAAAAGGCGGGGCTCGATCATATCCCGGTAATATCGCTCAACCTCGCCGGACTTGAGAAGAATCCCGGCTTTAAGCTGACCGTGCCGCTTATGCGAAAGCTCATCGTGGGCGTGGCATACGGAGATCTCATGATGCAGCTTGAGGGGCAGATCCGCCCGTACGAGTGCAACCCCGGCGACACCGACAGAGTGACCGACAGAATGAGAGAGTTCGTCTGCTCGGAGATACATCGAGGCTCGGGTTGCGGCGGCAAGGATCGGAAGCGCATAATGGCGCATATCGCGAAGGAGTATGCGGCGATAGAGGTTAAGCCTGCCGACAAGATAAAGGTAGGCATTGTCGGAGAGATATACGTAAAATACTCCCCCGTTGCGAACAATTACCTTAGAGATTTCCTTGAATCTGAGGGCTGCGAGGTAATGATCCCGGGACTTATGAGCTTTCTGCTCTACTGCGTTGAGAACAAGCTTATAAATTACGATCTGTACGGAGACGATCGGATAGTTACAATGGCATCCGGGCTTATAAAGCGATATATAAACAGTATGCAGGAGGAGATTCGATCCGCCATAACCGAATACACCACATACACTCCGCCCGGATCGTTCGATCACCTTCGCTCGCTCGGTGAGGACGTTATAAACGTCGGTTGCCAGATGGGAGAGGGATGGCTTCTCACCGCGGAGATGAAGGAGCTGATAGAAAGCGGATACGAGAACATAGTTTGCGCTCAGCCGTTCGGCTGCCTCCCCAACCACATAGTCGGAAAGGGAATGATACGCAAGCTGAGGGAGATGAATCCCACGTCAAACATCGTGGCGATAGACTATGACCCGGGTGCGACCCGAGTAAATCAGGAGAACCGTATAAAGCTCATGCTTTCGATGGCAAGACGGAACAAGCAGAAGGCGGAGAGTGCACTTGCTCGCTCCGAGGCTGTCACCGAGGCTGAGGCGGAGACGGTAGGCGTTTGATCGCGATATAATACACAGGCGGCTGATATACGCTGCCGCGCACCGAGCGGAGTGGAAGCTTCGTGCAGCGCGACCGTATATTACCGCCTCCTTTTTTGCCCTCGCGTTGTTGACTTTGCGGCGCGTTTGCGTTAAAATAGATATATCTTTTTGATTCGATGCTTTTCATCATAACGTTGCAGTTTTCGACTGAAATTTTACGGTGAGGTTTTTTGATATGGATTACGAAACAAACGAAAAAGCTGCGCTCTCGACGGACAACGCCTCGGTCGAAGCGGAAAAAGCTGAATATAATGGTGCTGTCGGGGTCCTTGAAAAGGAGCTTGTTGAGTCGACGGATACGCTGCCTGACGCCGCGCCCGTACCCGACGCTTCGATTGATACCTCGACGGTAGATACACCACAGGAGACGGATGGCTCATCCGACGGCACGGGTGGAAACGGCGGAGAGCCGGGCGATGGTGATTCCGGTGACGGTGAGCCGAGCGGCGGAGAATCCGGCAGATCCGGACGCAGTCGTCGTGAGCGTAAACATCGCGAGCCGCTTCACGTAAGATCGGGATTTTTCGCCATCTTTGATCCGCGCGGACGCGGATTCGGAGTGCAGACGCTTCTGTTTATCGCCGCGTTTGCGGTGATGCTTTGCGTTACCGTATGCCTCGGACTTATGGCACTCTATTTCGGCACGGGGCCGTACAAGCTCGAGCTGTTTAGCTTCTATCTCGAGAACGGAAAGCTGCTCTTTTTAAATATACTTCCGTTCGTTCTTGTCGGTATGTTTTTGTGGCTGGTCATCGAGCGCGCTTGGATAGCCTTCCTTGTTGACGGAGCGATATGCATTGCATACTCATTTTCCGAATACTTCATGCTCATGGCGCGAAGCGATTCGATCCACGCCGAGGACATAATTTACATAAAAGAGGCGCTGATAATCAGCAGCGAGGGATACATAACCATCAGCTGGCAGATGATATTCGCGGTGCTGCTTGTACTGCTCGGTACACTGTTCACCTTCTTCTTTGTGAGAGGACGCGTGCCGGATAGATTCAGGATCCCGAACGTTATCGCAAGGATAGTGCTTCCGCTTGCGGTCGTCGGCTGCTCGGTATACGCATATGACCGATTCTATACCGACGACGAGCTGTACGCGGAGTTTGAGGTGTGGGGCGATTTGAACGAATGGATCGACGTGAACACCTATATCTCGCGTGGAGGTATGTATCCGTTCATTTACAGCATAAAATCCGCCATTCCGCACGAGCCGGAGGGATATTTACCGGAGGCAGCTGAAGAAATTCTTGAGGGCTACGTCACCGACCCGATAGACGAGGACAAAAAGGTGCACGTGATATCCATAATGCTTGAGGCGTTCTGCGATCTCTCGGACTACACCTCGCTTATAACCGAGGGCGATCCGTACGCCGAATACCATCAGCTTGCCTCGGAGGGATATACCGGACGGCTGTTTACAAACATTTTTGCCGGAGGTACCATCGACACCGAGCGTTGCGTGCTCACCGGTGCATCCGAGCTTACCAGTTTCCGCCGCACGAGCTGGAGCTATGCGAGATATTTCGCGGAGCAGGGCTACGAGCTTGTAGGCTCGCATCCCGGATATCGCGATTTCTATAACCGACTGAACGTAAACAAAAATCTCGGATTTTCTGAATATTACTTCTACGAAAACAAATACAATTCCTCAAAGTACATGGCGACAGACGACGTGCTGCTTACCTCGATAGAGAAGCTTGCACGCGAGCAGATGGAGGCAGGCTCGTACGTATTTTCCTACAACGTGACCTATCAGAATCACGGCCCGTACGGTGCCGATGTTATGTACGGCGACAATGTCTACGTCCCGGAGGGCACGCTGTCGCAGTACGACTACAATGTAGTGAATAACTATCTTAACGGCATAGCTGATACCGGGAAGCAGCTTCTGGAGCTGGCGGATTCGTTCAGAGATGACGATGAGCCGGTAGTGCTCCTCCTTTTCGGAGATCACAAGCCGTGGCTCGGAGACTCGAGCAGCACCTATTCGGCGCTGGGTATACCTCTCTTTAACGGAGATGAGGAAAGCGCACGCAATAACTACGAGACCGAATACATCATATGGGCAAACGATGCCGCAAAGAAGAAGCTCGGCCGCGATTTCTCGGGCGAGGGCCCGACTGTAAGCCCGTGCTTCCTTATGAATCTGCTTTTCGAGCAGTGCGGATGGGAAGGACCCGGATATATGAAGTTCTCGGGTGAGGTGATGGAAAGAACGCCGATAGTTTCCTCGGTCGATTGGTACGCGGAGAGCGGAGAGCTTGTAAAATGGGACGAGCTGACCGACGAGGCGCACTCGCTTATATCCGATATGAGGAAGGTGCAGTATTATCTGCAAAGAGACAGCGGAGGCAAGCTCCCGAGCTGACGTAGCGTCGGCTTTTGGCGGCTTCGGATAGTACGATCACGATAGGGTGCGCTGCAGCTTCTGCCGCTCACCCTATCTTTTGGTTTTTGTGGCGCTGTCCCAATAAATTAACCTATGCTTTTTACCCCACGGTACAATATGATCTTATTTCATTTCGATTTGAGAGGTAGAGTATGTTGTCGGTGAAAAATGACCGCAGCGGAGGTATACTGCTTGGCAACGGACGCTCGTTTTTCTCCTTTGACGGGATGAACGTGCGAAGCGTTACGCTCGGTAGCTACGATGCTCCGCTCGCCTTTGATATATTGCATTATCATTCTCGATACGAGATAACGTGTAGCTTTAATACTCTCTCGCCGCATGGCGCACGGACGTCCTTTTATATGTCCCGTCGTCCGGGCTTCGGCGGAAGCTTTATTGACCTTGTCGCAGGCGGTTCATATATTCGCCTGCTTGAAAGCAAGCTCCGGATGCGCTTTTGGATAAAGAGCGACGGCTTGCTGTCGGCGGTATATCATGAAAAATACCGATTCGGCAGATCGGTTGCCCGTTGCGTTTCCTATGATACCTTATATGAGCACGGAAATGCGGAGCATCCTGCCGCGCACTTCGGCCGTCGGCTTTATCTTATTCTGTTTGGTGATGCCGAGTGTTCGGAGGGAACCGTCTGCTTTGGCGGCGGCAGAGCTGCAGCTATGCTTTACTTTGGTACGCCATCGGGCTTGAGGGATGAGCTTGCGGCGCGATATCCGTCACTTATAAAGCCGTTTGTCTCGGGTGACACGTCGCTTGACGACGTGGCGAGGGCTCATCGAGAGCCCTGCGACAGTCGTCGCGGTGATCCTCTGCGCGGTTATCCCGACCTTGCCTCCGGCATAGCACGTGAGCTTTCGCGTAGGTTGCTTGCAGCTCAATCTGAGCAGGGAGGTATGCTCGACGTTGACAGGGTGAGCAGCATAAACTCGGTCGAGAATCAGTTCTACTATCTCACGGCGCTTCTTATGCTGGGCGAGCTTCGCCGCGCAAGGAAGCTGATATCATATTATTTTGACATATGGACTCTTAACGGCGGCATCGGCAGCTATACCTATTCGCGTATACCTCGCGTGCCGTTCGGAGCCTATGCCGGTTCAGGCAGTCTTGTGTTTATACTTGCGTCGGTCATGCAGTATTACGAATTTTCGGGAGATACGGCATTTATGTTAAAGCTCCTTCCGATGATTGGCGCGATAGCAGGAGAGCTATGTAAGCGCGCCGACGACGGAACGATCCCGTTCGATCCGACCTCCGAAGCGTTCGTTTACGGCACTCTGCCGGCGGAGCTGTCAAGCTACGGCTCGGCTGAGGGCACGCTGTTCCTATATATGGGAATGAGCCGATTGCTTGAATTTATCCGCGCAACGCCACAGGCTCACGCCGCGGTGCCGCGGACGGAGACGGCGAGATATCAAAAGCTCGTCTGGGAGACAGAGGAGAGCTTCAGGCGCAGCTTCTGCTCGGAGGACGGCGTATTCTATCTCAATTCCGCAAAGCGGTTTCGAGGATCTGCCGGATCGTTCGGCTGCTGCCAGAGGTGCGCGCAGAATGGCCGCGACGTTTATATCGGCTGGCTCGAGCGGACGAAGAACGGGCTTTACGTTTGTCCTGAATGTTACTCGGACAATATAAAACAGCTTCGCGCAGCGTCCTGTAACGTCGAGCGGATACCGACTCCGCACATTCCGATGCTTGCGCTGTTCTGCGGATTCCCGGGTGCGGATCACGAGTTCTGTCACCGCGCCATCGAGTCCTACGATATGCTCGTGCGTACCGAGATATACGTGCGCGATTTAGCCCTACTCTGCCTCTGCCGCAAAAGCGACGGAGATGCATCGTGGAGCGAGCTGCTTGCGCTGCTTATAAAGCGGCTCGAGTCGGATGAAAAGGATATAACCTTTGCGGACAGATGCTTCTGCTTTTGCTGTATCTGCAAATGTATCAAAAAATAAAAAAGGTAAAAACTCAGTATTTTCAGGTGGTCATTATGCAAATTTTAATTATTCGTCACGGAGATCCGGATTACGAGCACGACTCTCTCACTGAGAGGGGGAGGCTACAGGTTCGCCTGCTTGCCGAGCGGCTGCGAGACGTTCGGATAGATAAGATATACTGTTCGCCTATGGGTCGAGCGCGTGAGACGGTGGCTCCGACGGCGGAAACGCACGGGCTTGAGCCGCAGATAATGGATTTCCTCGCGGAGATCGGCATCGCCGTGTACGATCCGAGGAAAAGGTCGCAAATGTGCGGCTGGAACCTGCATCCGCTCACCTGGACGGAGTTTGACGGTGCATACGATAAGGATAAGTGGCTGCAAAGCGAGCCGTGGAGCGAGACCGATATGCCGCGCCGCTTCGAGGAGATAGGACGCGGTATGGACGGCCTGCTCGCCTCTCATGGGTTTGTCCGCGACGGCGAGGTGTACCGCACCGAGGCTGTTTCCGGAGAAACGATAGCTATATTCTGCCATCAGGGGCTCGGCACGGCTTTGATAGCGCATCTTTTGCGCATGCCGCTGCTTCAGGCGTGGAACGTGACGGCTATACAGCCCTCGTCGGTGACGAGAATAGCGCTTGACGGCTATAACTCAACCCCCGGAATATGTATGCCGAGGCTTCTGTCGCTCGGTGATATGGCGCATCTCGATAACGAGGAGTACCGAAGCTATATGCGTAAATTGTTTGCCGAAAGAAATATGCACGCACCAAAATAACTGAAAAATCTATTGACACCGACGCTTTGATGTGATATAATTAACGGCGTT
>CAZSUR010000013.1:0-18704 GCA_964610075.1 uncultured Lachnospiraceae bacterium | reverse complement strand
CTTATAAATACTGATATAATGATACCATAGATTTGGATGTTTGGCAAGCATATTTCGGAGCTGTTTTGAAGCCCTCCGTAAATGCCGCGGCATCGAAAGGAACATCTGTTATGATACGTATCGAAATCGACAGGATCGAAGATGGGACGGCTGTGTGCTTCGACTCGCACGGAAGGCAGTATCTTCTGCCGTATGAGGCTGATGGGCTCGTGCTGCACGAGGGAGATACGCTGACACTTGTGCTCATGCGCGAAGCGGACGGTTCCGAGCGAAAGGAAAGCAACCGAAAGCTTTGGGAAAAGATAAAAAGCAAAGGAGATAGATCACAATGAAAACAAAGGCGGTAAGACTTTACGGCAAAAACGATATGCGTCTTGAAGAGTTCGAGCTCCCGGAGATAAGGGACGACGAAATTCTTGCACATATAATATCGGACAGCGTATGTATGTCTTCGCACAAGGCTGCAATGCAGGGCGAGAACCACAAGCGTGTTCCGAACGACATAGCGGAAAATCCGATAATAATCGGACACGAATTCTGCGGAGAGCTTGTCAAGGTAGGCAAGAAATGGCAGGATAAATTCAAACCCGGCGAAAAATTCTCGGTACAGCCCGCGCTGAACTATAAGGGAAGCCTTGACGCGCCCGGATATTCCTACCGTTATATCGGCGGAAGTGCGACCTACGTCGTTATCCCGAACGAGGTAATGGAGATGGACTGCCTTTTGAAATATGACGGCGACGCGTTCTTCTACGGCTCGCTTGCAGAGCCGGTCAGCTGCATCGTCGGCGCATTCCATGCAAACTATCACACCGTACCGGGCTCCTATCATCACGATATGGGCATCGTCGAGGGCGGAAAGACCGCTATACTCGCGGCGGCAGGCCCGATGGGACTCGGAGCGATAGATTACGCTATACACTGCGACCGAAAGCCCTCGCTCATCGTCGTTACCGACATAGACTCGGCAAGACTCAAGCGCGCGGCGGAGGTGCTCTCGCCCGAGGAGGCTGAGCGCAACGGCGTCAAGCTTGTATACGTCAACACAGCTGAGATGGACGATCCGGTCGAGTATCTTATGCAGCTCAGCGGCGGCGGATACGACGATGTTTTCGCTTTTGCTCCGGTAAAGTCGGTGGTCGAGATGGCGGACAAGCTTCTGGCACGCAACGGCTGCCTCAACTTCTTTGCCGGTCCGACAGATCCGAGCTTCTCGGCACAGCTCAACTTCTATAACGTACACTACTCCTCCACACACCTGGTCGGAACGAGCGGAGGAAACACAGATGATATGCGCGAGTCTATCGACATGATGGCAAAGGGAGCGATAAACCCCGCATCCATGATAACGCATATAGGCGGACTCGGAGCTACCATCGACACGGTGCTCCGCCTGCCCGAGATACCCGGCGGAAAGAAGCTCATCTACACGAATATAGATATGCCGCTCACCGCACTCAGCGAGCTTGAGGAAAAGGGCAAGGAATGCCCGATCTGCGCCGAGCTTGCCAAAATAGTGGCAAAATCAAACGGACTTTGGAGCCTTGAGGCAGAAAAATATCTTCTTGCAAATGCAAAGCAAATATAAAAGAGGGATGTTAAGATGACCGATTTAAACGAACTGTTAAACTCCTGCAAACCGTACGTAAAATCACTTTCGATAAAGGATGATACACAGGTACGGATGGCAAGAGGCAACCAAATCAAGTCTGCCGAGCTGTCAGCTCTTCGCGCCATAGCCGCAGACTCAGCACCCACGAACGCAGACGTTTATTCCGCGCTCGCAGGCTTCCCCGCAACCCTTGCGGAGGATATCTTCATTCATGCAAATATGCCGTATAAGGCTACCGCGCACATAAAGCACAACGCGATATACGCACTCTGCTGCTCCGACGCGGCTGAAAAATACGTATCCGCAAACTTCGAGGGTGCGGTATTCGCTCCGGCGTCGGAGGAGATGTCGGTCATAGCAAAGGCTGTCGGCTCCGACACCACCGCCGTATTCGCGGAAAACGGAGATCTTTTCGTCACAGCCGACGAGCCGGACAAGGCTCTCGCCTATGCCGATAAGGTGATCGAAAAGCTCACCTCCGCCATAGCAAAGCGTGAGAGCTCCGCAAACGAGCTCAGCGATGAGAGCGCCGATCGCGCGGCATACCTCGCGCCGATATTCCGCGTCCTCTGCGGAGATGCACCGAGCTACGGCATCGTGCGCTTCTCGGACAACGAGGACGTAATAAAGACCGGCGCAAAGAACCGCATGACCTATCGCTCGGCGAAGCTGCTCGGAGGCGAGACGCTCAACCTCGCTTACGACTGCTCGGACGATGATATAAGAAAAGCGTTCGACGATTACCGTGCAAAGCACGGCTTCTCGCCGAAGGCGATATTCGTTTCCGGACTCGGACTTTTCGTCTGGGGCGAGACGTTAAAGAAGGCAAACAAGGCGCTGGCTTCGGCAGAAGCAAGCTGCCGCGCCGAGCTTGACTGCGCTGCGTTCGGAAAACCCTCCCCCGTTGATCCTGCCGCAGCCGACAGACTGCACGCTACTTCCCCCAAGGCAAGGAGAAGCGGACGTCTTGCAGGCAAGATAGCGATAGTTACCGGAGCCGCACAGGGCTTTGGTCGCGGAATTGCCGAGGCAATGGCAAAGGAGGGAGCATACGTCGTCGTAGCCGATATGAACTACGAGGGCGCGCTTGCTACCGCCTCCACACTCGACGGTGCCTCCGCCGTGTCGGCTAACGTCACCGACGAGGAATCGGTCAAGCATATGGTACGCGACACGGTAATGGCATACGGCGGACTCGACGTTTTCGTAAACAACGCCGGAATCGTTCGCGCAGGAAGCCTTGAGGAGATGACGAAGCAGAACTTCGAGCTCGTCACCTCGGTAAACTACACCGCATACTTCATATGCGCAAAATATGCCTGCATCCCAATGAAGCTGCAAAGCAGATTCGCGCCCGAATATATTTCGGATATAATCGAGATAAACTCGAAATCCGGTCTCACCGGAAGCAACAAGAACTTCGCATATGCCGGAAGTAAATTCGGCGGACTCGGACTCACTCAGAGCTTTGCGCTCGAGCTTGCGCCCTACCGCATAAAGGTAAATGCGGTCTGCCCCGGAAACTTCCTTGACGGTCCGCTTTGGTCGGATCCCGAGAAGGGCTTGTTCGTACAGTATCTCCACGCCGGAAAGGTGCCCGGAGCCAAAACGGTCGACGATGTTCGCCGCTTCTACGAGGCGAAGGTTCCGCTCAACCGCGGATGCCGCACCATCGACGTTGCCCGTGCGATATTCTATATCATAGAGCAGGAATACGAGACGGGTCAGGCTGTACCGGTAACCGGCGGTCAGGAAATGATAAACTGAGCCTCCAAATATAAAAAGGCGGTATAATACGATGAATATAAAAGAGCTCTCCGAATGGAAGGCAAACGAAACGAGTGCCCCCGAGCGGACGCACTACATAAATAACCACATACACACAAGCTACTCCTTCTCGCCGTATACGCCGGCGGATGCTGCGCGCATGGCATACGCAAACGGGCTTGCCACAGCCGGCATCATGGACCACGATACGGTAGCCGGAGCGCGTGAGTTCCTCGAAGCAGGCCGCATACTCGGGCTCCCTGTCACGGTAGGGGTCGAGTGCCGCGTCGATATGTCGGAAACGTCGCTTCGCGGCAAGCGCATAAACAATCCCGATCAGATTTCGGTAGCGTATCTCGTAATGCACGGTATACCCCACTCGAATCTCGAGAAGGTGGATGCCTACTTTGAGCCATACCGCCGGAAGCGCAACGAGCGCAACCGCGCAATGACCGCGAACATATCCGCGCTTGTCGCTCCGTACGGTATCACACTTGATTACGAGAAGGACGTTGCGCCTCTCGCACGTGTGACCATGACCGAGCGCCACGTGCTGTTCGGACTCGCAAAGAAGATCATCGAAAAATATCCGGAGCCGCAGGACGCGCTCAGCTTTCTGCGCGAGGATATGGGCGTAAATGTATCCGATAAGCTGGAGTCGCTCCTCCTTTCGGGCAAGAGCAACCCCATGCTTTATGAGTACGATATGCTCGGACTCCTCAAAAGCAGCCTTATAGAAAAGATATATATCCCCGCCACCGACGAGCTTCCCTCTCTCGGAGAGTACCGCGAGATGGTAAAAACCTACGGAGGTATCGCGGCATACGCATATCTCGGTGATGTGACAAGCTCGGTGACCGGCGACAAGAAGGCTCAAAAGTTCGAGGACGACTATCTTGACGAGCTTTTCGATGTACTGCGACGATATGAGTTCGACGCCGTCACCTTCATGCCTACGCGCAACACTCCGGAGCAGCTTTCGCGCATAATGGAGCTCTGCCGCAGGGACGGCTTTTTCCAGATAAGCGGAGAGGACATAAACTCGCCGCGCCAGTCGTTCATATGCCCTGCATACGACAAGCCCGAGTTTGCACATCTCATAAAGGCGGCGTACACGCTGATCGAATACGAGAATATGGCGGAAACCGATCTTGCCGGAGCACGCGAGCTTCTCAAAGCATGACCTTATACGCAAAATCAGCGCTATAAATACAATAAAAACATCAAGAGGATCACACTTATGGAACATCTCAAGCTTTGGGAGAACGGAACTCCCTATTACGATCCGTCGTTCGGTCAGGAGGAGCCCTTTCTGGAGTTCTTCCCCTGCGAAGCCCCCGGCAAACACAGCTGCTTCATCGTTTGTCCCGGCGGCGGATATGAGTTTTTGGCAGAGCCGGAGGGCAACCCCATCGCCCATCAGCTCAACATCATGGGCTTCAGCGCGCTGGTGCTCAACTATCGCATAGCCCCCTATCATTCGCCCGCGATGATAGCCGACGTGACACGCGCGGTACGCTACGCGAGATATCACGCAGACAAGCTTAACATATCTCCCGAGCATATCGGAATAATCGGCTTCTCTGCAGGAGGACACGCCGCTATTACAGCGCTCGAGCACTTTGACGAGGGCGCCGTCTGCGGAGACGAGATAGATTCGATGTCCGCTCGCCCCGATATCGGAGTGCTCTGCTACCCCGTCGTATCTCTCGGAGAGACGACGCACAAGGGCACCTGCATAAACTTCGCAGGAGACAGAATAAACGACCCCGATTTCATCAAAAAGTATTCGGGCGAGTGCAGCGTAAGAGCGGATATGCCTCCGGTATTCGTATGGCACGATATAGATGACCCCACCGTCCCGGTGAGAAATTCGGTAGACCTTGCAAAGGCGCTGACCGAAGCATCGATACCGTACGAGCTGCATATATTCCCGAGTGGAAAGCACGGTATCAGCCTTGCACGCCATATATCCGGGGCAGGTCAATGGATACGTCTGCTCGGCGTATGGCTCGACCGCATGAAATTCTATCCGACTATAATATAAGATCAAGAGGTTGCAAATTATGACAAGCTATAAACTTTGGGAAAACGGAACACCTTACTATGACGAAAGCTTCGGACAGCCGGAGACGATAATAAACTACTATCCTGCGGAAAAGGGCGCCGGACGCGGATGCGTCATCGTCTGCCCGGGCGGAGGATATGAATTCCGCGCCGATTACGAGGGCGAGCCGGTCGCACAGATGTACAACCGCGCAGGAATAAACGCATACGTGCTCGACTACCGCGTAGCTCCCTACGATCGCCGTGCGGTAATAAGCGACGTAACACGCGCCGTTCGCTTTGCGAAATATCACGCAGAGGAGTTCGGCTATGACAAGAATCACATCGGCATACTCGGCTTTTCCGCCGGCGCTCACGCAGCGCTCTGCGCTATCGAGCATTTCGACTCCGGAATCGAGGGTGGAGATGCAATTGATGCCGAAAGCAGCCGTCCCGAGGCAGGACTTCTCTGCTATCCGGTCATCACTCTCGGTGAATTCACGCACGAGGGCACACGCAGTCACTTCTTAAATGAGGCTATAAACGACGAGGAGCTCCGCCGCAAGTATTCGGGCGAGTGCAGCGTAAGAGCGGATATGCCTCCGATATTCATGTGGCACAATGCCGATGATACGGGCGTGCCTCCTATGAACAGCATAAACATGGCAATATCCCTGACCGAAAACAACATCCCGTACGAGATGCATATATTCCCGTTCGGCGGTCACGGCGAGGGCTTGGCTGAGGCTAACCCCGTCACCGGTCAGTGGCCGGCTCTTTCGGTAAATTGGTTGAACGAGCTTGGATTCTGATACAAGCATCTGAAATAAGCATCGCGGTGTCCCCCATCCGAGCGGACACCGCGATTTTGTTATCTGTCACTGCCATTCTGCCGCGAGCTTTGCGATCAATTTCACACTCCTCGCCGCAAGCCGTGCGCAGCGTATACAAGCCGCTCGCGCGGATACAGCGGCACATAGCACGCAAAACGCGCGGATATTTGCAGATTCTTATGCTCCGCCGGTGCACCGCATACGCGCCGCCGGACGGTTGCAGCCGCAAATATACCCGAACTAAGACGCAGCCTCATGCATACGCATAACGCATAGCGCACCAAACGCTCACACCATCTGCAGACGTACCCCCGACCCATCACCACACAGTCGCCGCCACACGCAAAAACATATCCGCACACAAAAGCAGACAGCCGCACAAACGTACGGCTGTCTGCTTTTTATTTCAGGGCTGCGCCATGCTTGTCAAATCAAAGTCCGCGAAGCTCTCTTATCTTGAGATATCTGTCGTATGCTTCGTCCCACACCTCTGTATTGTGCGGCTCGTAGCACTCGATCTCAAACGATCCGCGTATCATCTCTCTCGCCTCGGCAACGTTTGCAAGCTCGCCTGCCGCGATAAGCTGCGTTGCGAGGTTTCCGATCGCTGTCGCCTCGGTAGGTCCTGCGTATACGGCGCATCCGCAGGCATCCGCCGTATACCGGCAGAGCTGCTTCTCCTTCGTTCCGCCGCCGACGATATTTATGCTGGCGGATCTCTTTCCGCGCTGTGCATCTATATAGCTTACCGCACGGCGATAGGTAAGCGCAAGACTGTCGAATATGCAGCGAACGACCTCACCGACCGTCTCCGGAACGGGCTGATCGGTCTCGCGGCAGAACTGCGCGATACGACCGGGCATATCTCCCGGAGCTGTAAAGAGCGGATCGTCCGGAGCTATGATAGAGCGCAGGGGAGCTGCCGACTCTGCAGCGCTCGAGAGCTCATCGTAGCTGAACTTCTTGCCCTCGCGAGCCCACTGGCGTCTCGACTCCTGCTCGAGCCACAGACCGCATATATTCGTAAGGAAGCGGATCTTGTTCTCCGCTCCGCCCTCGTTCGTAAAACCGCCGCGCATAGCCTCCTCGGTCAGCACCGGCTTATTAAGCTCGGTACCGAGAAGCGACCACGTTCCGCTGCTTATGTAGATGAAATCCTCATCCTTCGCAGGTACGGCTACCACCGCGCTTGCGGTATCGTGAGCCGGCACGTGTACGACCTTCGCCGACACCTTTCCGCCAAGCTCATTCGATATCTCGGGCAGAAGCGAACCGACGACATCTCCGGGTTTATAAAGCTTGCCGAAAAGCGAGCGCTTTATTCCGCAACGCTCTATCAGCTCATAGGCCCAATCTCCGGTATTCGCATCTATAAGCGAGCCGGTCGAGGATATGGTGTACTCGTTGTGCATCTCTCCCGTAAGGAAATAGTTCAAAAGGTCGGGAGTGTTAAGCAGTCGGCACGCCGGATCAAGCGCCGTGGGATCGTTTTTGAGCTCAGCCATAAGCTGAAACAGCGTGTTAAACTCCATATGCTGGATACCGGCTATACCGTATATCTCGGAGAGCGGAACGCGCTCATCGGCATACTCGCGTATTCCGACGGTGCGCTCGTCGCGATAGTGCACCGGGT
This sequence comes from uncultured Lachnospiraceae bacterium, assembly GCA_964610075.1. GTDB lineage: Bacteria > Bacillota > Clostridia > Oscillospirales > CAG-272 > CAZSUR01. The sequence continues at coordinate 10,813 of CAZSUR010000013.1, read as the reverse complement.
TTCCAAGCAGCTTGCCGTTCTTGTCAAGCAGACCGTAATCGACTCCCCATGTGTCTATACCGAGCGATACGATATCGCGATCGTCCGACTGCGCACATTTGAGCAGCGCATTTTTTATCTCAAAGAATATGCGAAGAATATCCCAATGCCATCTTCCGCAAACGTTCACGGGATCGTTTGAAAAGCGATGAATCTCATCCAGCGCGAGGCGGCTTCCGTCAAATCGACCGACTATACCACGTCCGCTCGAAGCGCCAAGGTCAATTGCCAACACTTTCATAGAAAAATCTCCTTTTTAACTTTAACTTTAACTTTCATTTTATTTCAATTCAACCACGGTTACTCCGGAATCGCCCTCGCCGTAAGCGCCGGCGCGATAGCTTTTCACCCTTTTATCCGAGCGCAAAAATCCGGTCACGGCTGTTCTAAGCACACCCGTACCCTTGCCGTGGACTATCGTGACGCTCTTTACGTTCGCCACTCTCGCCTCGTCGAGATACTTGTCAAGTATAAACAAGGCATCGTCCCCGTACTCTCCGCGGATATCAAGCGTAGGCGTGAAGTTTTTGTTCACAACGGCGCGATAGGATCTCGCCGCCATGCGCTTTCTGTCCGCATCGGTCACGGTAACAGCCGCTTCGATGAGCCGCAGCTTTTTTACGTTGGTTTTGGTATTTATAAGTCCGCAGCGTACCGTTACGTTTCCGCTCTTGTCCGGATCCTCCGCAAGCACGCCCTCGCTGCCAATGCCGGCGAGCTTGACCTTGTCTCCCTTTTTGAAAGGGCGCGGAGGCTCATAGTCCTCGTCCGCTGCCTCCCTTACGGGATTCGCAAGCTCGTCCGCCGCGCGCAGCCTCTTTTTCACGTCCGCACGCACGGCGCCGAGATTTTCAACATCCTTCTTCTTTCGGAGCTTTTCAAGTTCCTCCATTATATAGTTGCTCTGAGCTCGAGCCGAGGAGATTATATCCTCCGCCTTCTTGCGGCTGCGCTCGATCTCGGCATCTGCTCCTTTAAGCCGTTCGGCGAGCTTCTTCTCGGCATCCTTTTTGAGCTGCTCGTATTCGCGGCGGTTTTTCTCCGCCTCACGGCGCTGCTTCTCCATCTCGCTGCGCTCCGCCTCGAGCTTTGTCAGTACATCCTCGAAGCGCTTGTCATCCTGACTTATGCGAAGCTTCGCTTCCTCGATTATCGTCTCAGGCAACCCCAGCTTCATTGATATCGCAAAGGCGTTCGATTTTCCCGGAGTTCCTATTATAAGTCTGTACGTCGGGCGCAAAGTCTCGACATCGAATTCACACGAGGCGTTTATAACACGGCTCGTTTCAAGCGCGTAGGTCTTTAGCTCCGCATAATGGGTCGTCGCCGCGCACAGCGCTCCGCGCCGCCTCATCTCCTCGAGAACGGATACCGCAAGTGCGGCTCCCTCGGTGGGATCGGTTCCGGAGCCGAGCTCGTCAAAGAGCACAAGGCTTCGGTCGTCCGCCTTCGAGATTATATCGACGATATTTACCATATGCGCCGAGAAGGTGGAAAGCGACTGCTCGATGCTCTGCTCGTCCCCTATATCGGCTAAAATTTTATCAAAAATGCAGATGACCGAATCCTCCGCACACGGAAGGTGAAGTCCCGACTGAGCCATCATCGCAAAAAGCCCGAGAGTTTTCAGCGTGACCGTTTTTCCGCCCGTGTTCGGGCCGGTTATCACGATGGTGTCGTAATCCTCGCCAAGCGCCACGTCGATCGGCACTACCTTGTCCTTTGCTATAAGGGGATGGCGCGCCCGACGAAGTCGCACACGCTTTTCACGCGATATCTCCGGCTCGCACGCATCCATACGGAAGGAAAGCTCCGCGCGCGCAAATATAAACGCCAGCTCGGTGATATTTTCATAGTTCCACTTAAGCTCGGAGGAAAATGCAGCACACTCCGCCGACAGCTCAGCGAGTATGCGCTCTATCTCGAACTCCTCGCGGCGCTCGAGCTCCTTTAATTCGTTGTTTGCCTCGACAACCGCCAGCGGCTCTATAAACAGCGTGGCTCCGGAGGAGGAGGTGTCGTGCACCAAGCCCTTTATCTCGTTTTTGCACTCCGCGCGCACCGGAAGAACGTATCTTCCGTTACGCATTGTGACTATATTTTCCTGAAGCACACGGCTGTACGCGCTTCCGGTCACGTACTTTTGCAGGATCTCCTTTATGCGGTTGTTTTCCGAGCGCATACGGCGGCGTATGCTTGCGAGCTCCGGGCTCGCGTCGTCCGCCATCAGCTCCTCGGATATTATGCATCTTCTTATCTTATTTTTAAGCTCGCGGTTGAATTTCAGCCGCGAAACGATATCTCCGAGCGAATTTTCGCTCTCCTCCCGCCTGTCGTCGTTATAGTAGGAGGAAAGCCGTTCGGCGCACGCGAGCAGCTCGGCTATATCCATAAGCTCGCGCATATTCAGCGCAGCGCCCTTGTCCGCGCGCTCGACCGATGGGGTGATATCGCGTACGCGACCGAACGAGGGCATCCCCTTCACTGCCATCAATGCCTTTGCATCGCTTGTCTGAAGCAGCAGGCGTCGCACCCTTGTAAGATTGCTTTCCGGATAAATATTTTCAGCCAGCCTCTTCGAGCCCTCGGTGGGAGCGCACTCTGCCAGAAGCCCTGCGACCACGTCATATTCCAAAACCGACACAGCTCGGCTGTAATCATTCTGCATCAAAAACACTTATTCCTTTCCCATATTCAAAAGCTGCTTGTAGAAATCGAGCGTCGAGAAGCCTCGCTCTATATGATCAAGCAGATACTTCTCGCAGGCGGATGCAAATGAGGCGTGCTCGGATTCGTCAAGCGAAAAGGAGAATATCCTCTTTCTCGAGCTGTACACCACATAGCGCATCGCCTCAAGCACCGGACGCGATATCGGTATCACGATATGCGTTGTCTCACCGAACGCGTCGCCCGAAGGAGATGCGTCCGAATACTCTCCGAAGCACTCGGCGCAGCGGATGCTTCCGTTCATAACGTCAAAATAATAGCTGTCACGGCTTCCCTCACCACAGCTGTCGCAGGCGACAAGATCGGGACGATAGCCGTTGTCCGAGGCTATCCTAAGCTCAAATGCCGCCTTTATAAACCAGCCCGGCCTGTCCGATGCCACAAGCATATAAAAAGAATTGAGCAGCAGCGACACCGTCTCCGAGCAATCCTCGCCCTCATAGCTGAAATCGGCGGCGACGTCCGCAAAATATATCGCAAGAGAATATTTTTCAAGATCCTCTCTTATCGCGTAAAAGCTTTCTATCAGCGCCGCCTCGCGCAGCCAATAGCGCTCGCCGCGCCGGTACAGCGTCATCTCGCTGTAACAGAAAAGCTGAACGGCGGCAAGATGCGGACTTTTCATCTTTCTCGCACCCTTCGCGCAGACGGATATCCTGCCGTGCTCGGGGCACAATACCGTAAGGATCTTGTCGCTCTCGCCGTATGCGGTCTCCTTTATAACGACTCCAACAACAGTTTCAAGCACAAAAATCCCCCTCTCTCAGCACAGCGTGAATATTTCTTATTTTTCGATATTCAGTCCGAAATTGTTTATATTTGAGATATTATCTCTCCAATTTTCCTTGACCTTTACCCAAAGATTAAGGTATATCTTCGTATCAAAGAACGCCTCGAGATCCTGTCTTGCATAGCTGCCGATCTTTTTCAGCATCTCGCCGTTCTTGCCAATGATTATCCGCTTGTGCGATTCACGCTCGCAGAATATCTCCGCGCGGATCTTGATTATGCTCGGCTCCTCGTCGAACGCCTCGATAACGACCGCCGTTCCGTGCGGTATCTCGTCGTCGAGCAGGCGAAGCATCTTCTCACGTATGATCTCCGCAACGATCTGGCGCTCCGGCTGATCTGTCAGCTCGTCCGCCGCAAAGAACCACGGCTCGTCGCGCAGCAGCTTCTCCGCCTCATCGACAACTATCTCGACACCGTCGTTCTTCATCGCGGATATCGGAATCACCGATTCGAAATCGTACAGCTCGCTGTACGCCTCTATCGTCTGCGCTATCTTCAGCGGAGTTGAACGGTCGGTCTTGTTTATGACAAGTATCACCGGGAGCTTCATCTGCTTGAATCTCTCTATCATCGAAAGCTCTACCTCGCTCGCCTTTGCGCCGGCTTCCACTACCAATATAGCCGCATCAACGTCGCCCATTGCATTGTTCACCGTCTTGACCATGACCTGTCCGAGCTTTGTTTTCGGCTTATGCATACCCGGAGTGTCAAGGAAAACGAACTGATTCTCCCCGCGCGTCAAAACTCCGGTTATCCTTGTCCGCGTAGTCTGCGGCTTTTTTGACACAATGGCTATCTTCTCGCCGAGCATCGCGTTTATTAAGGTTGATTTGCCGACGTTCGGCCTTCCGAGTATTGCTATAAATCCTGTTCTCAATTTTTTATCCTCTCTGTATTTATCGTTCCAGCCCTAAGAGCTTCATTATCTCTCTTTGGCGGTCAAACATATCCTTTTCCGCCTCCTCCGAGGTCTCGTGATCGTATCCAAGCAGATGCAAGGTGGAGTGCACCGCGAGAAATGCGAGCTCCCTCTCGAACGAGTGCCCGTACTGCTCCGCCTGCGACTGTGCCCTCTCGAGAGATATAACGATATCTCCGAGATTCACCCTGCCGTCCGGCATTGCTTCCTCATCAAACATGGGAAAGGAGAGCACGTCGGTCGCTGAATCTATATTTCTGTAATCACGGTTAAGCTCCCTTATACCCTCGTTGTCGGTAAAGGTGATCGACACCTCGGCTGAATCCTCAAACTCCTCGTATTCGAGTGCCGCCTTTACCGCCTTTGCCGCGCATCTCCGCATCATAACGGTCACCGGAAGCTTTTTCTGATCATTTTTTGTAAAAATTTCGTGCTTTGGTTTCATCCTTCTTTTCCATCCGTTCACGTTCGTATTTTTCGTATGCCGAGATTATCTTTCTGACAAGGCTGTGGCGCACGACATCGCGCTCGGTAAAGCGATGTATCGCAATATCGTCGATTCCCTCGAGTATGCGCATCGCCTCGCGCAGTCCGCTTCGCTTGCCGAGCGGCAGGTCGGTCTGCGTGATATCGCCCGTGACCACCGCCTTTGAGTTAAAGCCGAGTCGCGTTAAAAACATCTTCATCTGCTCGGGGGTCGTGTTCTGCGCCTCGTCAAGAATTATAAACGAATCGTCGAGCGTACGTCCGCGCATATACGCAAGCGGCGCTATCTCGATCGTTCCGTGCTCCATATGCCTCTGATACGCCTCGGCTCCGAACATCTCGTAAAGCGCGTCATAAAGAGGACGCAGATATGGATCTATCTTATTCTGCAGATCTCCCGGAAGATATCCGAGCTTTTCTCCTGCCTCCACCGCCGGGCGGGTAAGTATTATGCGGTTGACCTCCTTGTTTCTGAGCGCCGTAACAGCCATAGCCACCGCAAGGAAGGTCTTTCCCGTTCCGGCAGGGCCGACACCCATAACAATCGTGTTCTTTTTTATCTTGTTTACGTAGCTCTGCTGTCCTACCGTCTTTGCCTTTATCGGCTTTCCGCGTGTGGTGATGCATATACAGCCGTCACCGAATCCGGACAGCTCCTCATCGTTTCCGTCGTTTATCATCGAGATAACATACTCGACGTTCTGCTCGGTCAGGCGATTGTTCAGACGCGACATCTTTTTTAGATACTCCACCGCCTTCGCCGCAAGAGCGACCTTGCCCTCGTCCTCGCCCGAGATCGTAACGGCATCACCCGCGCTGCTCTCGCTCTCTCTGTTCGTGACCGAGACGTCGTATGCATCCTCGATAAGTCTTATATTTGCATCATAAACTCCGAATATAGACGAGGTCTGCTCGGGGTTATCGGTCAACAATATCTTTTCTGCCATCTTTCGGTTTCCTTTCGGGCATGGTTTTCGATGCCGCACCTATCTATCCGTCCCTATAAATACCGTGCTTGATATATCCTCTATACACTCCACGCGGCAGCGCAGGGTAAGCATGAGCTCGTCGCCCTCGCCGCTCACTTCCTCGCTAATACTGCGAGAGAGCACCTCCGCCGACTCGAGCTCCGCATCGTACAGCTCACGCAGCCTTGCGTGCGCCGCCTGCCTGCACTCATCCTCGCTCATTATCACCGTTTCCTCGGTATATCCAACGTATCTGTCGGTGCGAACAGCGACCGGCAATCGCACGTTTCCTATCGCGTCGTTATAGGGAAAAAGAATTATCCTATTCTCATCTCTTATTCTATCATACTTATTAGGTAAAATTCCAGCATTTGAATAAACTTTTATGCTTTTTCCGAAAAAAATTACGCTTTTCTCCTCATATTGCTCCCCTGTTACGACCTTTTGCACCCTTTCGGCCTCGACGCTGACCTCAAGCTCGTGCACCGTGCTTGCGTATATCGAGCCGGAGGCATGAACAAGCTTGAACGGCTTATCCTCCAGCCGCCCTATCTCGACCACACCGTTTATCAGCATCTGCCCCATCGTCACCACGTCGCCGCTTCGCACAGTAGGCGTGCCGGATACCACCTCCGTACGCAGGATAAGCCCGTCGCGTGCCGCCACGACGTTGCACGGCGCGCCGTCGCGCTGATCCGCCGGATCTGTATCAAGCTTTTCTATCACCTCGACCTCGGCGACCGTCCCGATGAGGTTTACCGATATCCACGCCACCTCGTCCGAATGACGCAGCATATACTCGTCGCAAAGGGCGCGGAAATCAATGCCGGGGATATAGCTACCCACCCCCATGCCGAGCTCATCGAGCCGGCATATGATATCGTCCGCGCGCATCTCCTCGTTTCCGCTCACCCTCACGTCCCAGATATAGCTTTGAGAAGCGTGCAGGATAAAGAAGAACAGCAGCGCGCCCAAAGGGATACCGAGCCGTTGTCTGTACCTCCGCAAAAGCTGCGGCAGCCCCGACTCGCGCAGCACGCGAATATCCGCACCGACCTCTCTTGCCCTCGCTTCAAGCTCACCGTATTCGCTTTTCAGCATCGTAAAGCGGAGCTTTCCGTCAAGCTCTCGCATATTCCAATATTCGGTGCCGTCGCACAGCAGTATGTTGCACAGCCTCACCGGATCGCTCGACTCTATCTCGAGCGTCCCGCACACGTAGTTTATCATCCCATGTAAAAGCAAAGCCTATCAGTCCCTCTCATAGTTCACCTGTGATATAACGCCGCATATCGACACGACCGAGCGATAAAAGGTGCGCATACTCAGCTCTTTGCCGCGTATAGTTATAACTCCGTCAGACAACTGCAGGGATATCATATCGCCGCCGTATGCAAGCACCCTCCTGCATTCGCTTATTGATAAAGAGCTGTTCGAGCAAAGCTGAACGCATGGGATCTTATCCGCCGCCTCATCCGGAAGCTCGAGCATTCTGTACAGTCTTTTCCGCACGCCAAGGCGCATATAAACCCTCTCCCTGCCATATATTTTACTACGAATATATATGCGAGGTGAGAATGATTCATACCACCGAAAAAGCGACGCTCACACAGGCGCTGTGCTGGTCGGGGATAATTTGCACCGCCGTTATGATACTAAAGGATCCGCATATGACAACCGATAATATCGTCTCGACTCTGCGCCTTTGCGCCGGCGCCGTAATTCCCTCCCTTTTCCCATTTCTCGTGATAAACGGGATACTTATAAGCTCCGGCTTTGCCGAGCTTTTCGGAGCCGTGGCAGGAGGTACCGTCAAGCGGATATTCCGCCTTAACCGGAACTGCGCCGTCGCGCTGTTTATAGGCGCCGTGGCAGGATTTCCAGCAGGGGTTGCCTGCACGGTCGAGCTTTACGACAAGGGGCTTTGCTCAAACGAGGAGGCGGAGCTGCTCTGCGGCATATGCAACAACGCAGGTCCGGCATTCGTCATCGGCGCCGTCGGCAGCCTTATGCTCGGAGACACGCGCGCCGGAGTCGTTCTGTACATCTCTCAGCTTATCTCATCACTTGCCGTCGGCATCCTGCTCACGCGCTGCATCCCCCACCGCATATCGGAGGCGCCGCCTCACCCGTCCGCTCAAGCCTCCGGCTTTGCCGCATCCGTGCCGTCGGCTATCGCGTCCGCATCCCGTTCGATGCTTTATATATGCGGCTCGGTGGTATTCTTCTCGCTTATGACCGAGGTGATCTCTCGCTTCACGTATATGCTGCCGGCAGGCATACAAGCGCTTGCGGCAGGTGCGCTCGAGATAACCTCGGGCGTGCTTGAGAGCTCGCGCCTGCTTTCCGGCACACCGAGATATTGCACAGCCGCTCTCTCGCTCGGTTGGGCAGGAATATCGGTGCATATGCAGTCGGCGCTTGTGATATCGGGCAGATTTCGGATGAAATACTACTACCTTACAAAGCTGCTCACCTCGGTGACGTGCGTTCTGCTCGCCACCTCGATATATCTGCTTATGCAATAGCAAAAAAGCACTCCGTATGAGCCATACGGGGTGCTTTTTGTTATATTTGGTTATTTATTCAACAGCTTTTTAAGATAAGCTCCGGTGTACGAGCGCGGATTCTCCGCAACCTCCTCGGGCGTGCCGCACGCGACGATCTCTCCGCCGCCGTCGCCGCCCTCTGGGCCGAGGTCGATGATGTGATCGGCGGTCTTGATTATATCGAGATTATGCTCGATTATAATGACGCTGTTTCCGGCGTCCACCAGCCGCTGAAGCACGTCTATAAGCCTTCCGACGTCCTCCATGTGCAGACCCGTCGTCGGCTCGTCGAGGATATAGACCGTCCTGCCCGTGCTGCGCTTGGACAGCTCGGTCGCAAGTTTGACGCGCTGCGCCTCGCCGCCGGAGAGCGTGGTCGACGACTGTCCTATCTTGATATATCCGAGTCCGACGTCGTACAGAGTTTTAAGGCGTCGACGGATGGACGGGATGTTCTCGAAGAACTCAACTCCCTCCTCTACCGTCATATCAAGCACGTCGTATATGCTTTTGCCCTTATATTTCACCTCAAGAGTATCGTGATTATAGCGCTTGCCCTTGCAGACATCGCACTTCACGTACACGTCCGGAAGGAAGTGCATCTCGATGCGCTTAACTCCGTCTCCCTCACACGCTTCACAGCGTCCGCCGCGGATGTTGAAGGAGAACCTTCCTGCCTTGTAGCCTCGCATCTTCGCATCGTTCGTCTGTGCGAAAAGCTCGCGTATATCGGTAAACAGACCGGTATATGTTGCAGGATTCGAGCGCGGAGTTCTGCCTATCGGTGACTGATCGATACTTATGATCTTGTCAAGCAGCTCGATTCCATCTATTCTGTCGTGCTTGCCGGGATGAGTGTTTGCGCGATTGAGCTTTCTCGCAAGCTCCTTTTGGAGTATGCCGTTGATAAGCGAGGACTTTCCCGAGCCGGACACTCCGGTAATGCAGGTGAGCGTACCAAGCGGTATCGAAACATCTATATTTTTGAGATTGTGCTCGCGCGCGCCTACAATTTTAAGCACGCCGCCGTTTCCGGCACGGCGCACCTTCGGCACCTCTATCCGCTTTCTTCCGGAGAGATACGCACCGGTCAGCGACCGGGGATTCTTCTTTATCTGGGCAGGCGTGCCGCTCGCGACGATCTCGCCGCCGTGTATTCCGGCACCCGGGCCGATATCGACGATGTAATCGCACGATTCCATCGTCTCCTCGTCGTGCTCGACGACGATAAGGCTGTTACCGAGGTCGCGAAGATTTTTAAGCGTAGCTATCAGCTTGCTGTTGTCTCTCTGATGCAGTCCGATGCTCGGCTCGTCGAGGATATACAACACTCCCATAAGCGAGGAGCCTATCTGCGTCGCAAGACGTATGCGCTGCGCCTCGCCTCCAGACAGAGTGCCTGACTTTCGGCTGAGCTTGAGATAATCGAGGCCCACGCTCTTAAGGAAGCTGAGTCGCGACTTTATCTCCTTCACGATCTCGCGCGCTATCTCATTCTCCTGCGGGGTAAACTCAAGCTTGGATACGAACTCAAGCGATTCGGAGACCTGCATATCGCAAAACTCGTGAATGTTTTTGCCGCCGACGGTCACCGAAAGGATCTCCGGCTTCAGCCTCTTTCCGTGGCAGTCGGGACACGGTATCTCCTCTATAAATTCGTCGTAATAATCGCTTTGATCCTGCTGATATCTCTGCTCGATCGTATTTATAACGCCCTCGAAGCGAACCGAAAACTCGGTCGGCTCTCCGCCCATATCGGTAGTCACGTTAAACCGCTCTCCGGGAGCGCCGTAGCAAAGCACGTGCAATGCCTTTTCCGAAAAATCCTTTATCGGCATATGGATATCGAAGCCGTACTTTTTTCCGACCTGATTTATCAGCTTTCCGCTCCAGCTTTCGTCATCGATGCTCTTAAAGCCGTTGCACATGATAGCGCCCTCGGCAAGAGACAGACTTCTGTCCGGCACAAGGCGGTCAAAGGATATTATCGTCCTCTCGCCAAGTCCAAGGCAGGACGGGCAGGCTCCGGCAGGATTATTGAACGAGAACATACGCGGAGTAAGCTCTCCGAAGCTTATATTGTGCTCGTCGCAGGCATAGCTCTGCGAAAAGCTCATCTCGGTCTCGTCAAAGCTCTCGCCCTCTCGCGGAACGAGCGATATCGTAACATTTCCGTCGGCAAGCGCAAGCGCGGTCTCGACCGAGTCGGAGAGGCGCGAGCGGATATCCTCCTTCATCACAAGGCGATCTATTATTATCTCCACCGTGTGCTTCTTGTTCTTTTCAAGCTCTATATTTTCGTCAAGATCGTACGTTATACCGTCAACGCGAGC